>DUHF01000030.1 GCA_013331015.1 Methanoregula sp. | reverse complement strand
GGTGCACTCGTCCTCAACATCGGGACGCTGAATGCCGCGCAGATCGAGTCCATGATCCTTGCCGGTGGTATGGCAAACGACCGGAAGATCCCGGTCATCCTCGATCCTGTCGGAGCCGGGGCGACCCGGTTCCGGACCGCCACGGTACAGCGCCTCATGGACGAACTCAGCATCAGTGTCCTCAAGGGCAATGCCGGAGAGATTGGTGTCCTTGCCGGTGCCGGCGGGAAGGTCCGCGGGGTTGACTCCCATGGGCTTGCGGGGGATGTTGTGGCCATTGCAAAGGACTATGCAAAGGCTGCCCGGCTGGTTGTTTCGGTCAGCGGTGAAACGGATATTGTCACGGACGGCAAACGCACCCTTCTTGTGGAGAACGGCCACCCCCTCATGGGCAGCATCTCCGGTACCGGCTGCATGGCAGCATCGGTGACCGGTGTATTTTGTGCGGTATCCGAAGATCTGCTCAAAGCGTCTGCTGCTGCGCTTGCCGCGTTCGGTATTGCCGGCGAGCGGGCAGCAGCAGGTGCAAAGGGCCCCTTTTCCTTCAAGACCGCCCTCTTCGATGAACTGGCAGGACTCACTCCGGCGATGCTTGTTAAGGGAGCAAGGATAAAAACGGCCTGATCTTTTTTTATGCCCTACGATCTCTACGTTATTACGGATGAGACGCTCGCAGGAGGGCTTTTGCATGCAGAGATCGCCCGCCGCGCTGTTGCCGGTGGGGCTGATGTGATCCAGCTCCGGGACAAGGCCCTTGACTGCCATGAGCTTGTCAGGATCGGCCGGGAGATCCGGGCAGTAACGAACCCTGCCGGAGCACTTTTTATCGTCAATGACCGGCTGGATGTTGCCCTTGCCTGCGGGGCGGATGGTGTCCATCTCGGGCAGGGGGACATCTCTATAGATGTTGCCCGGCAACTCGCCCCGTCGGGATTTGTCATCGGGATCTCGGTTGGCAGCGTGGACGAGGCGCTCGCGGCAGCATCTGCGGGGGCGGATTATGTGGCGCTCAGCCCCACATTCGATACCGGTTCCAAGGCCGATGCCGGCCCCGGCCACGGGCTTGACCGGCTCCGGTCGATCCGGAATGCCGTGCGAATCCCGGTCATCGCCATTGGCGGTATCGGACCCGGTAACGTTAAGGAGGTTATCCATGCGGGTGCGGACGGCGTTGCGGTCATCTCCGCTGTGGTCTCGGCGCCCGACATCGCAAAAGCCGCCCGTGATCTCAAGGAGCGCATCCGGGCCGCGAAACGGGAGGCCACCCCATGAACGAATCCCTGCCCCGGTTCGTGCTCCACGATCATGCAGCAAAGCACCATCACTTCGATCTCCGGCTGGAACGCAACGGGGTGCTGAAGAGCTGGGCAGTGCCAAAAGGGCTCCCGGAAGTTACTGGTGAACGCCGGCTTGCGATTGCGGTTGAGGATCACGAACTTTCTTATATCACGTTTGAAGGGGTGATCCCGGAAGGGGAGTACGGGGCGGGAACGGTGAGCATCGCGGACCACGGGACATACGAGCCGCTCGCGTGGGGCGAGGACCGGATCGAAGTGGTCTTTCATGGCGGCCGGTTTACCGGGCGGTACGTGCTGGTCCGGTTCAAAAAGGCCGGGGAGAAGGAGTGGCTCGTGATGAAATCGAAGGCGTGAGTTTTCTCGTGCCCGGTTCATCTGTGACCAGCTGATTGGTCACGCCCGGAAGATGACAAACTCAAAACCATTCTCAATACAAAAGCTTCCTGCCGCATGGCTTTTTTCTCCCGGCAGCTTCAATGACAAAAAAACCGGATAATAATCCGGGAAAACTCCTGTCATGAGGTTGACCATCTCCCCTGCCCGTACGACTGCCTGCCTGTGTCGGCAGTCGGGAGGGGAGGGGGCCGGGGGGAGCTCTTCCCTCTTTTTTTCACACGAAAATGCAGGAGTTCTCTATTCTTCTCCAGGAAAAAGGATAATCGACTGACGTATGCAAAACGGGTGTAGCATTATTGCGATACCTGCCTCAGGTTCTTTTGGAATCAGATGCAAAAGGAACAGCCCGGTTCTCGCATGATGCGTTTGGCAATCCTCTCAGAGCCTGATCTGGGATAACCGTTTTTGCAAGGAAAACCGGATCGCGATCTTTCCGGTAACATTTTCAATCGCGATCGTGATCGCGATGAAAAATAAAAAACACGATCCGTTCGCACAAGGAAAACCGGATCGCGATCGATCCAAAAAAAAATCCCATCGCTATCGTGATCGCACTCGAAATCCGGAAACCGGAGACCGATTGCAAAACGAATAGCACGGGCCGGCTGCCTGGGAAAAATTCCGGTTGCCTGCCGTGCAGGAACTACCATGGACATCGCAGGCCGGTCTTTTTCTTCGCGCCGCTCCTGATTATTCTCCCATGGAATTACAATCCCCCGCCGAACGGCTCCGGGTGTCACAAGCCCCCCTCGCGACACCCTCTCCGACGGAGAACCGTGGCACGGGTTACTTCATCTCCCGGTTTGGATGGTCATTACAGCCCCCGTACGGCAGCCCGGGTGGACAAACGCCCCGTTTTTATAAAAAGGTTGATCGGCGGAAATCTCACCCCCATGATCTGGGTGAAAATTTCGTCCCTGGAACGCTTCCGGCAGCGCCCGGAAAGCAAAAAGAGTGCAGGATGATCCGGTTTTTGCGCAATTTCACGGGCCGCTATACTGGCCGATCTTTTTCGGAGGAAATGGCTTCTTTTGTCAAAATATCTAATTTAAGAAGAATTTTCCTTGGGTGTTGGCACCGTTTCCACTGCCGAATTTTCCGGCCCCCTCTTGCCCGTGACCTCTCCGTCGGAGAACAGATCAAGGGGGAGAGACGTTCCTGTTGAACGCCCGGTATGGGCAGGTAATAAGGTGAGCGACACCTTCCTTTGGGAGTTTGAGGGACAGGAACCGCCAGGCCGTTACGTGATAACCTCCATTGCGCCCAGCGATGCCCCGAGCACGAGGAGAACTGCCAGCATCCAGCCGGCAAGGATGATGCTGATGCCTTTGAGATCCTTCCAGCCGAAGAGCCACGAGAGGAGCACGCATCCGTACAGCCCCACGCCCGGCACCCAGATGAACGGGATGAGGGTGATGATCCCGTACTTCTGGAACAGGGCTGAGCGTTTTGCGATTGCATCAACCTTGTCAAGATGAGCCCGGAGCCACGCGGACTTTTCAGAAAAGAGATCGCAGATGCCAAAGAAGATGAAGATGACCGAGATCCCAATCGAGATCATGATGAGGAGGATCGGAACCGGCGGGATGCCAAGCAGAATCCCGGCCGCGGTTGCAAAGGGCTGGAAGATCAGGATGGATCCGATAAACCCGAGCGTGGCGTGCAGGGTGCTGCCGGCAGATATGCCGATTGCAAGCGGGATGGCGAGGATCCCGCCAAGGAAGAAGCCGGCTACCTGCACCACCTGCAGCCAGCCGGAACGGTCTTTGTTATTCTCCATTGTATCCTCTTTTTAGCCAATTGTCCTGAATGGTATTAATACTCCTCCCGGCTTCACCCGGATTTCGGGTACGGCGCAGAGGAAAAAGAGTTCCAGCCATCTGTCCGGATCAAAAAAAAAATTGCAAGCCGCCGGGTGGTGGCCTTGTCGGGTTTTTGCGTATTATCCACGTTCAAAGGCTGGGCGTCCGATTATGCCCGGACTGGCAGGATTATCCCTCGGGTTCTTACGAGCTGCGAAGCCCTCCGCGAGACTTTACGGGAAGATGATGCATAAGCGAAATGGGAATATCCAAAATTATTCATATTTGTCATGTGTATCATATGTTCATGTCGGCAGTTAAGCGGATACCGGTAGCTGAATCGGTCTGGAAGGAGCTTTCCGAGATGCGTTCTGCGGGACAGACCTACTCCGAGCTTTTAGAAGAGATGATGGAGGCTCGTAAAAAGGAGCGCCTTGTTTTGGATATGAAGCGGATCGAGGAAGAGGGGAATTTTGTTTCACTCTCGGAGATCAAAGATTGACGTTTCACCTTCTCATCGAACAGGAACAGGTCGATAAGATCAATGGCTTTGATGAGAAAAGCCGGAGAATCACGAAAGAAAAACTGGGAATTCTCAAGGAGAATCCTTATCCGGGGAAACGAGGGGATAAGGAGAAATTATGCCTGATGGATGGATATGTCCTGTACCGGTTGCACATCGGGAGGACATGGACCGCGTTCTACCGGATTCATGAGGAGGATAAAACGGTCAGGATCCTCGATGTCATGCCCATTGAACAGGCTCATAAAAAATATGGGCATTTCCGATCATTTTCTGAATAATTTTTTTGGGATCCCGGTGCCCGGTATTTCATGGATAATGGCGATACCCGGACAATGGCGGTTATCTATTTTTATGAGTCAACAGGTGTTGTAATGATCGGGCTGACAATATTTACCGGAGCACATCTCTCTCCGCATACCTGGACAAAAATCGGGGGACTGTTTTTTGGCATCTGGGGGGGATATTGGTTTTTAAAAGAGCCGGTGATTCACTTTTGCACCGCATATCCTGGTATGGTTTTACCGACATTTTTACGAGTTGAACATTTTTATTGCATCTCTTGCCTGGTGAGATTTTTTTAATTTTTTTCTCGTTTATGAAAAACAGTAAGGCTTTGAACCCTCGATGATTGCAAGCCGCCGGGGGGAATTGAACCCCCGACCTGCTGATTACGAATCAGCCGCTATGCCGCTAAGCCACGGCGGCGCAATACCTCATACTATCGGTTTTGTGCGTTAATAAAAATATGTGTGCGCCCGGATCAGGAATAGCCGGAGAGCGTGGTAACGTTCTTGGGCCCGGGCTGCTCCTTTGGGGCAATGGTGCCAAACTTGGACTCGTAGTCGGCAACGGTCTTCGTCAGCACCGAAAGGAGGTTCTTGGCATGTGCCGGGGTGATCGATACGATCGCTTTTGCCCGTGCCTGGTTCACCTGCGGGAGCTGGTGGAGGAACATGAACGTGAACTCGTCGTCCTTGTAGGCGATCTGGATCATGTTGCTGTAAACGGGGTCGAGCGTGGGCGGGATATTGACAGATATTTCCTGGCTGGTCATGTCATCAGTGTTGCTCCTGCCGGAATATCCGTCTTTTCCTGCCATTCA
>DUHF01000182.1 GCA_013331015.1 Methanoregula sp. | reverse complement strand
AGCCAAAGCCGATGAGCATCGGGATGAAGGATTTGCCCGGCAGGCCGATGGCATACATCAGCCGGTCCATGACGAATGCTGCCCGGGCAAGGTAGCCGCTGTCTTCGAGGAGCGAGAGGATGAAGAGCAAAATGAAGATATTCGGGATGAAGATCAGGACCGCTCCCATCCCGCCGATGATGCCGTTACCAAGGAGCGATGCGAGCCATGCCGGCTCCATGCCGCTTGCTGCAATATACCCTCCCAGTGACGCCATGATCGCGTCGATGGCGGACATGAAGGGTGCTGCCACGGCAAAGGTCAGCTCGAACGCAGCCCACATCAGGGCAAGGAAGATCGGGATGCCGAGCCACCGGTCGGTGACCACGCGGTCGATGATGTCGGATGCGTTCATCTCCTTCACGCAGGTGGTGCAGACCTGCGGCAGGAGGGCACCAATCACCTCGTACCGCCGGTCGGCCATCGCCGCTTCAATCGTCTCCGCATCAGTTGCCTTCAGCACGGCATTCACGGGATCGCAGACCAGACCTGCAGCAATCTTCTCTCTGGCGTTCTCATCGCCTTCCAGCAGACGGACCGCGAGCCACCGGGGCGGGTACCGGGTGGCGAGCGCCAGATCCCGCTCAAGGACTGCAACAAGATCAGCGATGTGCCGCTCGATTGCATCCCCGTACCCTATCGCGTGCTCATGGTGGGGCGAGGTCTCGGCTTCGGTGAGTGCAGCCCGGAGGAGTTCATCGAGCCCCTCACCGGTGCTTCCCACGGTCCTGACTGCCGGGATCTCAAAGTATTTTTTGATGAGGGAGCGGTTTATCAGGGTGCCGTTCTTCTCGGCCTCGTCCGACATGTTCAGGGCTATGACGAGCGGGACGCCAAGTTCCATGAGCTGGGTTGTCAGGTACAGGTTCCGCTCGAAGCTGGTGGCATCGATGACGTGGATCACGACATCCGGCTTCTCGTCAATGATATAGTCGCGGGCAACCACTTCATCGATCGAGTACGCGGTCAGGCTGTACGTGCCGGGGAGATCGATTATTTCCACTTCGGTCTTCCCGACCATGGCAGTCCCGCTCTTCTTCTCGACTGTCACCCCCGGCCAGTTGCCGACATGCTGGCAGGAACCGGTAAGGGCATTGAAGATGGTGCTCTTGCCCACGTTCGGGTTACCGGCAAGGGCGATGCGGATCCTGCGCTTCACGGCATCTCCTCCCGGCCGGGCGTGCCGCATCCTTTCTGCCCGGGAACATGGCCGTGACCGGCATGGCAGCAACCCGAAAAGGCACAGGGACGCCTGTCTGGTGTACCGGGATCTGCCAGTGCAGGGCCCCCGACAAGGATCTTCATTGCCATGCCTTTCGAGAGTGCATACCGGGTGCCACTGACCGCAACGATGAGCGAGCCACGGTCGGCGCAGACAACAGAAAGCCTGCTGCCGGGAAAGATCCCCATCGCTGCGAGGTGGTGGAGCATCCCGTGCCCGGCCCGAATCTCCGTGACGACAGCATCTTTCCCGGGAGTGAGGAATGAGAGGGACATTGCCTGCATGGTCAGGCACCCCCGGACGTGACCGAGATGAGGCGGGCGTCCTCTTTCCGGAGCGAGATGCAGTATCCCCGTATCCGGTATTCGACCGGGTCGCCGAGCGGGGCGGCCCGGACTGCTTCAATGGCGGAGCCCGGCACAAAGCCGAGCGCAAGCAGCCGCTTCCTTACGATGGCCGGAGCAGATATCCCCACGACCCGGCAGGAAGCCGGTGGTGTAATGCAGTCGAGGGTGGTCACTCCTTCCTGCGGGTTTTGTCGTGCAGGAGTTCTTTTGAAATCATCCATACAGGAATATCGCCCGTTTGGCGCGGATAAGGGCTGCCCGAAACTCTTTTGGGATCCCCATAATTGACCAAAAAATGTTAGGAAAATCTGTCGGATCCGAAATCTGCACCCCCAGGTGGCGATTTAGGTAACCCGAAATATTATCAACTTCCAAAACCAAGATCTGGTATGCAGGCACTGAGCAGGAAAGCGGAGGACTATCTCGAAGCAATCCTCAACGCATCCTCTGAAAAGGGCTATGCCCGGACCCGGGATATTGCCCGGGAGCTTGGCCTCCAGCCGCCAACGGTTGTCGAGATGGTCCAGAAACTGGATAAGATCGGCATGATCGTGTACCGGAAATATGACGGGGTCACGCTCACTCCGGAAGGCCGCCGCATAGCCGAGATAATCAAGGACCGGCACGAGACCATCCAGATGTTTCTGGAACTGTTCAGGGTTCCTGAATCGATCGCATCGAAGGATGCCTGCATGATGGAGCACGAGCTGACACCGGATACGATAGGGCAGATCCGCCTGTTTTTCACTTTTCTTAAAGAGAACCCGGGTGCTGCGAATGCCATGAAGAATTTTGAAGCGTTTGTCCGCGTGAAGGCGGCACAACCCCGCTAACACGATCGGCCTTTACCGGTACCAGGTCTGGTTATACTCTTCTGACAAAAAAAAGGAATCACAACTTTGGTATGACCCGGCCGGTAGTTTTCACATATTCCCGGTATTCATCGCCGAACTCGGCGACGAGCATCGCCTCTTCCTTTGGCACGCGGTGGAAGTAGAGCAGTCCCCATGCAACAACCCCAAAGACGAGCACCAGCGCGTTTGCGAGCACGAACCCCTGCGCGATGACAAATACCCGGAAATGGGCGTACATCGGGTGGCGTATCCTCGTGTAAATCCCGGTTCTTATCAGGTGGTGTTCCTCCCTGATCTCAAGGGTCCTCGACCAGTTCTTCCCGAGATCGCGGTGTGCTGCAACAAAGAGCCCGAGGTTGAGCGCGAAGACGACAAGGAAGGCGAAACGGACCGGATCCGGGCCGGGAACGCGAACAGATCAAAGTATGGCAAGAGAACCGTGATGACCGGTAAAAATGTCATGCCGATAAAGTTCAGTGCAAGGAAGAGGGAATCGGGGCCCCACCCGACCTTCTCTTTTGTCTCCTGGCGGACAGCATCTCGCCGGTTATATCCGCGTATCCCGAGCCAGAGGACAAACAGGACAAGATACGCGGCTTTCCAGAAGAGATCGTCCATAATGATCGCTCACCGCTGGCCAAACTCCTTCTGGATCTGCGCCATCCACGCCGGGATGCGAACCTCCTCCTGCGGGTACATGTCGGCAACGTACGGCTTGATGTCGAGCACCGGGCTCTGGTCGATGGCATCCAGCCCCTCGACAACGAGGTGCGTCCCGTCCCGCCGCAGGAGCCGGACAACCTTCATGAGCACCGGGTTCGGGCGTGCGGGGCTGCAGGTTGCAAAAATCCCCTGCTTCGGGTACTTCTCCAGTCCTGCCGGGTGGGTCTTTGCCAGCTTCCGTCCGTGGGGCGGTACGGCATGGCCCCAGTATAGGATAACGAGGTGGGAGTATTCATCGATCCCTTCGAGGAGACCGGAAAGACGGCTGGCAAGGACGATCTCCGATGTCCGTAACCGTTCGCCCATCTGTTCCACCGGAGAGCCGCAGGCCGCATTCAGGTGCAGCCCGTCCTCCATTGCAACAAGCGGGGGCTGTTCAACGTCGTTTTTCACAATACCTATCGGTTCTACGTGTATCTCGCCGGAAAAAAATTCATTGACGGTCATGTTTCTGTCCTCAATATTTTCGCAGAACGGCCAATCTGTTTTTTGGCAGTCCGCGGGTTGTTACTCAATAGTTTGTCCATGCAGCTTTTTTTATCCTGTGGTTTTTTTAAAAGCAGGATGAGATGCCGGTTGAAAAATGGTTGACCGGCAGTGCCCATGAAGCGCACCTTTTGGGCAGGCAGTCCTGCAAAAGAGCCGGCCGGGACAAGGAGCGTTGCAGGATACCGTCACAATCGTCTGACAATCTTCACAGGAACTAAATCTCCAAAAAAAAAGTGCTGCCCTGCCAATACCGGCAGGCTGCCGGTTACGGATTTAACCGGCCCTTTCAATACCAAGGAGTTCGTCATCCGGTCTCTGGACAAGGTTGTCGCGGAATGTAGTTTTTGCTGCGTTGAATGCTGCAACCTCTTCCCTGGTCACGGACGGATCCGTTTTCACTTTTTTGAACAACGTGAAGAACCGGTCGGGAAAAGCCTCGTTTTTCAAGGAGACCGTTGCAGATTCCCCGGTTGAGATGCGGGTAATAACAATCCGGTAACTGTCGGCATTGCGGTTCTTTGCGATTTTACTGCGGGCTTCGTGCGAAGTGTCGGTAAGTTCTGTCCCGTCCGGTTTCTTGAGGATGAACCGACCGGCAGATGCA
>DUHF01000123.1:448-5910 GCA_013331015.1 Methanoregula sp. | reverse complement strand
AATCGCTTAGTCATGTGTTTCAATTCCTCCAAAGTTTACATCATACATTTCAAGCCGCAAGATCGCGTTCGACAAATGCCGAATAACGATTCTGCGAGCCCCATACTCCGTTTAGACGGAATATGGAACAGTATTTGTTAAAGTGCCAATATATCCTTTGTGGTCAATTTTTGGCGATTTTTTACCCTTAAAAAAGACGCTGATTTTGGATCAGGGGCGAAATTTCAGGTTTTTGATAGTGCAAACAACCCATTTGGGGATCCCCGCTGCGGATAATAACCCGGACCAAGGTATACTAATATCGCGCATAGATTGCCACTTTACCTATTGTCTTATAAGTACTATAATGTCTTTTTGTACGCATTCAATATTTCCAATAAATGAATGCGGTAATAAACATCAGAATATGATTTTAATCCAACACGGAAAAAGGCAGTTGCCAGTTTGCCCAGATACTTAGTACATTAAATCCGTGACTCACCCTTTACAAAATCAACAGACACATTTCAACAAATATACAACCTCCCGCTTCAAACATTGGAAGCATGAGAGTGATCCGGGCACCGAGCATCGGCAGGGCACACGAACAGATCATCCAGATGATCCTCGAGAAAGGCTGGGTACTCAATACGGAAGACGACGAGGCAACCGTCGAGTTCGAGGAGATCGCCATGCAGGTGGATACCCCGCTTTCTGAGCCGATGGTGAGCCAGTACTCCCGGTTCCAGCAGAAGTTTGTCGAGCAATATGCAAAGGATCTCCTGAATGGATCCCACGCATCCTTCGAGTATGACTACCATGGCCGGCTCTTTGACTGGGGCGAGAAGCTGTCTGTTGACGGTGAGGCGGTATATATCGATCAGATCGCCTATATTGTTGAGAAGATCCGGTCATCCCCCAACACCCGGCGGGCCATTGCCATTACGTGGAACCCGGTCATTGACGAGAAACTTAATGACTGTCCCTGCCTCCAGCTCGTCCAGTGTGTCCTGCGGGAGGGAAAACTGCACATGAAAGTCATCTTCCGTTCCAACGACATGCTCACCGCTGCCGGAGCGAATATGTATGCCCTGGTGCAGCTCCAGAAATCCATTGCCGATCAACTGGGCGTTTCCTGTGGCACCTACACCCACATCTCGCTCGTACCTCACATCTACTATATCCGGGACATCCACGACATCGAACCCTACTGCGGGAAGGGTAAACTCATCCAGCCGGTGAAGGAAGTGTGCCGGGCATGCCAGCGGTGCGAACGGGGAAAAATGGTCTGATCAGCCCATCCAGTCCGTCACATTAATTAAGCAACAACAGCAAAAAGTAAGAGGCACAGCAGCCCGGTAGTGTAGCGGTCAATCATGGGGGACTCTGGATCCCCCGACAGCAGTTCGAATCTGCTCCGGGCTATTTTCTTTTCGCACAGCATCTCTGACACGGCAGGATATCCCATACTGTTTGCTCAATCCTACGCTATCAGCGCCGGCAGGATGCAGCAGAACAATACGGAACCAAACGTCCCGGATCCCCCGATACTCATTGCAGGAATACCAAGATCGCGGATCTTCCCCAGCTGCGCGAGGTTCCCCCCGACAAGGACACCAAAGATCCCGCTGACCAGCGCGGTCACCGATGCCGCAAGACCGACACTGCCCCCAAACACGAGCCCGATGAGAAGCGCCGTGAGTGCGGGAATAAGGAGCGGCACCTGGATGCCCACCCCGGGAAGGGCGCGGGTGGAAGCATAGGTGATGAGGGATACGCCCAGAGTCCCGATTGCAAGGGGCACCAGAAGCGACGTGGTAACGAGCGGATATGCCGCATACAGGACATACAGGGCAATACAAAGAGGGATGACCGCCCCGCCAAGATTTATGGAAATTATTATTTCCCAGACATCCTCCCGGACCCACGCAGCGTAAGGATCGCTCATCGACATCTCCCCGTGGTTCATCCGGACCATATCCCGCTTAATTGTATAGACGGGGATGTTCACCGTGCTCCCCAGCAGGATGAGGAGAACAACTGCAAGAGCGGAGAGCCACGAGAACCCGAGACGGGTGAACGCAGCGCCGATAAGCCCAAGGAACGCGAGCGGGATGAGCACGATGATGACTACAATGAGGATAAGGATCGCAAGGACAGAAAGTGCCCCTACCGACTGGAACCTGATACCATTTGTCATGCAGTCGTCACCTCACGGTTTCCGGCAGACGATTGCTGCATGATCGTGGTGGTACGGCTCAAGCCACACACTTTCCAGTATCACTAATCCGGCAGTGGAAAGAAGATCGAGCGTGTCCTGGAATACTACCGCGGGCTCTTTCCTTACATCCACGCTCCGGGTCTTGAGCATCAGGATAAGAGAGCCACCTTTTTTCAGGAACACGCTGTTCCGGACAGCAATAGCAGCCTGGTCCGGCTGCGCCACATCCTGGTAGAGCAGATCGACTGCTTCAACCAGCGGGGCATACTGCTCGGGGCGCGTCGCGTCAGCCATGATCGGCACGATATTCTCTCTCCTGCGGGCAACCTCCAGCAGATCCTGCATAGGACGGGGGGCAAACTCAACAGCATAGACGGTTTCCGTGTAATCCGCAACATGCGAGACGGTCGTACCGTTCGCTGCACCGAGGTACAATACCCTCATTGGGGAGGAAAGGTCAATCCCGGTTCCGACATGATATAAAGCGGAAAGTTTGCTCCGGAACGGGTCCCAGACCCGGGCGCCGCCGAGCATCCGTTCATTGTACACCCCGCCCTCGCCCGGAGATACCAGCACTTCCCCGATCCACTTCATGATTTATCCTCCATTCCTGCTGCATCGATCTTTGCCTGTGCCCGTTCGATGAAACCGGGGTCCGCAACACCGCGGTAGTGATCGAGCCGGGCGGCGATTGCCAGCTTGCCGGCGAGTACCCGGGAAACCCTGCCCCGGACCGCCCTTGGGGCATTATGGACCCTGCGGTGCTGGAAGATGACCCCGTGCTTCGGTGAGGGGGTATGGGTCCTGATATGGGCAAACAGAGCAGTCTTTGCTCCGAGAACCTGGATCGCGCTCGCCGGGAGCCGGGATAATTGCGAGAGCCCGCCAGCCTGAGCCATGAGCCGGGCGGCGACAAGACCACCGATAAGGGCGCTTGTGTTCGGGAGGACCCGGTTTGCCCGCGATGAAACTTCTTTGGCAAGATCGGTACGGGCGGCGGAGAGGGTTTCTATCTGCCCGGCAACATTCCCGAGCGCCCCACGACTCTTCTCCCGGATCTTCCGGACCATCAGGTGGGACGGGGTGCGCCGGTACTTGCGGGAGAACGTTGGCTGCCGGATCTGGTACCACTCCATGATCCGTTCCGAGAGGAGGTTGATGACCGTGTCCATCTCGTCAAGCGTCCTGACCATGTGGAGCAGTTCGGTATCCTTTCCTGCATACTGTTCCCGTACATCCCGCTCTGCGGCAGCAAAACAGACCTCGCGCAGCTTTTTCAGGTACTCCGCACGATCATGGCAGAAACCGCAGGAAACCGCGAGCTCCCAGTCCAGCGGCACAAACGAGCCCATATTGGTGCGAATGGTACGTACCCGTCCCGCAATCTCGCGTGCATCACCCAAAAACGGGGTGCACGATCCCGCTTCTACATCCCCGAACCAGTACCCCGGCATACAGGACAACTTAGGGGAGTATACCCGTATAAAACCATAGATCGCAGGCTCGTTTTCATGCCAGATCAGACGAGAATTCCAAAGGAGTACAGCATAACCGGAATCATGATGGATCCCATGCAATAAACTGCCGGCAGGTTTATGATATGGGGGACAAGTCCGGTCGCGGTAGCAAGAATGAGGATAAGGAGACCAAAGGGCCCGGTGAGGATTATACAGAGGATGAAGACAAATGCGATAACGCCCCGGTTCAGCAGGGCGCTGTCGATACCATTGAGGAGCGGGGCATATCGCCCAAGGGAAATCGTGATGAGGTACGCCGCACACGCGGCAAGCACACCCACCACCATCAGGGCACTCATGGACTGCGGGGGGAGCTCGGCAAGAGCTGCCATGACCCCATTCCGCATCCGGGATAAGGCAAAGAGGGCAGCAAGACCAATGAACGCATTTGCCGTATTGGCAGCATTGGTTGCAAGGATGTAGCCCCGCCGGTCTTTCTCATAGCCGATAACCGAAGCAAGCACCGCGTTGGCAGATGCCGTCGAAAGACCGGGCAGCCAGCCAACGGCAATCCCCGCGGCGGTACCGATCACGGAGCATTTCACCACCTTGCGGTCTTCAAGTGTGATGCCCTCGTACCGCTGCATTGGGATCTTTCCCCGTGCAGCAGTCAGCAGGATGGATATACCAAACAGCCCGGACAGGAGGGGCATAAGGATTGCACTTCCACCCCCCACCGTGTGCCAGCTCAAATACGAGTAATGGAGAGCAAACGTCCCAAGCAGCCCGGACGCGCCAAAGACCCCGAGCGCCCAGCCGGGTGCGTCGCTGGTGACGACCATGTATCCCACGACCGCGATGAGCAGGATGCCGATCCACCAGTCAAAATACGGCTGGAGTCCGGGGAGCAGGAGAAAACATACGACCGAGAGCGGTACCGCAAGAATGATCGCCCCTGCGCTGCCAAGAGCAGCAATCCGCACCGCCTCCTCACCCTTCCCTTCAAGGCAGAGCGCATGGGCGGGCAGGACGGCAAGACTCGTATCAGCATCGGGGATGCCAAGGAAGGTGCTCGGGACGGCATCCACAAACGTGTGGGTGATGAGCGCGGCAAACATGGCGCCGGCAAGCGCCAGCGGGCCGAGAAGCGAGAGGAGCGCGGCCTGAAGCCCGAGAAGAATGCCGGCAAGAGTGTTGGCGTGTACTCCGGGAATGAGACCGCTGATCGTGCCGAGCACGACACCGATGCACACCCCCAGCAGGATCTCCAGCATACATTAAAATATGAAAGTGTGAATATAAACCCGTCGGAATGCATATCCTCATATCGTGGCGGGGCAATTTATCCCTGAAATGAAGATCGCAGTCACCCGCCTTGCCGGCAAGGAGAAGAGCGATGCGGCACGCTGTGAGAAACTCGGGCATTCCTGCTACAGCGTACACCCGCTCCGATCCGACCCTCACCCGGAGGTCATCGGGGATTTCGTCAAAGCTGCCATAGCAGGGGAATTCGACTGCCTGTTCTTCACCAGCGCCCTCCCGGCGAAGATCATCGCCCCCCTTCTTACCAACCCTCCCCGCGTGATTGCGATCGGCCCCCAGACGGCAAAAGAACTGGAACAGGCGGGCATCCATTCGGAGATCCTGCCGGGTTTTTACTCCCGCGATTTTGTGCCCTATCTCGGGGACTGGATCAAAGGCAAACGCATTGGGATTCCAAGGGCCGATGTTCCAAACGAGAAACTCATCTCGGCCATCACTGAGGCGGGGGGGATCGCGCGCGAATACCGGTGCTACCGGCTCGA
>DUHF01000123.1:0-409 GCA_013331015.1 Methanoregula sp. | reverse complement strand
CGCCCTGATCTGCTGGTGATGGCAATCGGGGAGATCACCGCCGATGCCATGTGTTCAGGCGGACACCCGCCATCGGTGGTTGGCGACGGTTCGCTCGAAGGATCGCTCGCAGCGCTGAACCAGTACCTTGCCGGAAAAGGAGGGCCCATGATATGACGGAAGCTCCTGATAACGAACCGGTCCACCTCTGGAACCGCCCGGGGATAATAGTTGTCGATAAACCCAAAGGACCATCAAGCCACCAGGTTGCGGCATGGGTGGGAAAGATGCTGGGATGCCAGGTGGGACACTCCGGCACCCTCGACCCGCAGGTCTCCGGTGTGCTCCTCATCATGCTCGGGAACGCCGTCCGGCTTGCCCCCCTCCTCCTCCAGCACGACAAGGAGTACATCTGCCTCATGCGCCTCCA
>DUHF01000078.1 GCA_013331015.1 Methanoregula sp. | reverse complement strand
GGTACCATTAAGAAGAATTGTCGCACCTGATGGAGTCGAACTCACGGAGATACTGCCAGTTGCAGATGCACTGCAAGGGAGCAATACCAACAGGATAAATATACAGGTAAGATAACAGACCAATCTCAAAAATCTCACTCCAGATAATTACTCAAAGGAAATATTTCCCTCCAGATTACATATATTTTTTGAAATTTATTCAGTTTTCTTGATCAGGTGAAACTGGCTTGAACATACCTGGTTCAAACCCGAACAAGAAGAATCGGCAGATAATTACCTCAACCTTTTTGATCCGCCGCGGGAGCGCCCCCGCGGGGGTGGCAGCAGGAATCGTAAGGGGACACTGGGGGCAGTTAGCCCCCATCAGACAACCCAAAAAGCCAATAATGAACCAGGGATTTTTTTATAAAACAATGGATGGGGGGAAGATCAGAACGCAGTCCAGAGGAGCCCGGCAGCAAATGCTTCCCGGTATTCCTGGTCGGAAAAACCGGGAACGCTCTGTGCAAGCGCTGCAAGAGCGGCCGGCGCAGATTCCGGCCCGGTTCCGAACGCTCCCTTTCGGAACGCTTCGCAAACCTTGTACACTGCATCGCACAGGTGCCGCACCCGCGCAAGAGCTTCACGGCACTCGGCCACCGGTGCAGAAGGAACGCGTGCCTGGATCACCTCAAGAAGATCGGCATCCGTGTGGGTCTCGAACGGCAGCGGCGACCGGCTGTTCGTAAACGCCAGGGCAAACGCTGCCGCCTGTGCCCCGGTTGCTGTGCTGATCGTCCCGTTGGTCATGATGAGAGCTCAGGCAGCCGGCACCGGCGCGTTTGCCGTCCCGACAATCCAGTCATCCGGTTTTGTCCAGTCAGCGGTCCGCTGTTTTGCAAAACGGACCGTGACAACACCATCCCGCTCCAGTTCCTCAAGAACGGGGAGCTCATACGTGTAGAAGACCCGGTTTGCCCGTGCACCCTCGACATAACACCAGACATTCACCGGATTTTTGGTAGCTTCGTACATTGGCACGGCCATCCATGCATAGCGCTGCGAGTACTGCCCCCAGATAATGTCCGGTTGCTCCCGGGTAACCGGATAGGGATCCGTGTAGGGCCGGCCCATGATGATGACCGTGCCGTTCACCGGATATCCCCGCTCGTACCAGCGTTCGTTCTGCATCGTCACATACGAAGGATACTGGTACGAGGAGGTCACTCCCTCGTCCCAGATTGCCTTATGGGAGGTCCCGTTCTCCAGGACGGGGGCGCTGTTGATGGTATCGAGCAGCACAACCAGGCTCCCGTGGTTTTTTGGCCCCGACCAGTACCCCATGTGCACCTGCGTTCCCGGGGTTGCAAGGAGCGGCTCGTATGCCACCGCTTCACCAAACAGCTGCATCGTGAATGCCGGGCTCGATGTGTCAGAAATTTTGGCTGCCGGATCGGTAAAGACCGGGATGAACGGAGAGCAGGTCCCCGCCCCGCTGGCGGGATCAGCACCGGGAACAGGACCGGCCACAGAAGCCGGCCCAACCAGGATCGCTGGTGCGAGGATGAGGATGGTCAGGATGATAAGACCCGCGGCAAGAGATTGCCAGAGCGGGCGGATCGTTGGGGGAGTCATGAAAGAGTGTACTACGGTGCCGGGTATTACCCTTTTCTTCCTTTTATCAGAACGGGTGAAAAATTGAAGAGGTGTTCAGGGGAAATGTGATCCGGTTAACGGCACAGACACTATAAATACACCGGGGATAAATCTGACATACTGATCAGCAATGGAAAAGACCAGCTTCATAGAATCGTGTAAATCGTACAATCCCAAGGACTGGGCACAGATCGGCTTCATGATCCTGATCTGCCTTGCCGGCGGCTACCTGATCATCTACAGCGTGTACATGATGACCGTTCACAATGAGCCCAACCTGTTCATGTTCGCCATTGCCATGTTTGGCGTTGGCTGTACGGCCATATGGTTCGGGCTCTCCCATGTCGAGATCCAGTCAACCGAAGAGAAACTGGAGCGGATCACAAACAAGCTCGACAAGATCATCGAACGGATGGAGAAGGAATAACCCCGTCCTTTTTTTAAATTTCACGGGCAGATTAATTATCCTCAAGCACACAATTTAATGGCACCACAACCGCAAAGGGGCCTGTGGCTTAGCCTGGACATAGCGCCGGGCTTCTAACCCGGATGCCGGGGGTTCGAATCCCCCCAGGCCCGTATTTTTTTTGCTTGGGTGAAATCCGTTCAGAAACGCTTCAGTGGAATTTGTGATGGCGACCCCCTCTCTCCCAAGAGAAGGGGGGGCAGCCCAAGGGGGCGAACCCCGTCGACCTCCATTTAAGCAATTGTCACTCATAAAATCCTCTGGCTCGTTCATGCTCCACAAAGGCGAGGGTCGACGAGACCCCGAGCGCCCGTGGCTCCATCGCAATCGAATCCAGAAGGGGGAGATAGGATTTCTCCAGAGCCATTTTTTTAAAGGCAAAGCATGGATACGGACCAGTTTTCATGACATTAAACAAGAGCTAAAAAAGACGCAGCAAAACTCAACAACAGCACCACCGGAAATGATCCGTGCGTGCAAAAAAAAGAAAAGAATGCCTGCTCTTATTCTTCGGGCTGGTTGCCCATCGATCCCTGATAGGCCGGCCCGTCATCGGCAGGCTCGCCATCAATGGGTTTCTGGAGAATCTGGACATCGGCAATATTGTACTGGCGGAGGGCGAGCTTCTTTGCCTTGAAGATGTTCTTGCCTTCCTTTCCGATGGCAATGCCCCGGTCCTCGTCGCGGACTTCGACCGTAGCGGTCTGCTGGTCGTCCTCGCCCTCAAAGAGGATCGAAGTGACCTGGGCGGGAAGGAAACAGTTCTTTAGGAACTGTTCCATGTTGCTGTTGTACTCCACGACCTCGATCTTCTTTCCCATCACTTCGGATGCCTTCTTGATGGAGGCACCCTTCTTGCCGATGGCAAGCCCCATGTCGCCGGGGTTGATGACAAAGATAAGCCGTTCGTTGCGGTCATCGACCACACAGTCGCGGCTTCCTGCTCCGGTCAGGCTCTCGAACTGGGAGATGAGACGCATGCAGTCTTCGGTCAGTTTTACTTCGA
>DUHF01000163.1 GCA_013331015.1 Methanoregula sp. | reverse complement strand
GACGTGATCATCAGCGATGTTCTCATGCCGGTCATGGACGGGTACGAGTTCTGCCGGACCGTCAAGAACGACGACCGGTTCAAAGATATCCCGGTCATTCTCTTAACCATGCTGACGGACAGCAAGGATGTCATCTATGCCATGGTATCCGGTGCCGACAATTTCATCACCAAGCCCTACCACGCGGATTACCTGGCAGCCCGGCTCAAAAAGATCCTCTCCCCGCCCGCTGCTGATACGATCTGTGCTGATGGAACGACCGCAGACATCATGCTCTCGGGAAAGAAGTTCTCCATCCCGCACGACCGCCGGCAGATCATCGAGTTCCTCCTCTCCTCGTACGAGGCTGCGGTGATCCAGCACCAGGATGTCCTCACTGCCCAGAAACGCCTCTCTGAAGCCAACGATGAGGCCAACCTTTACCTCGACATCATCACGCATGACATCAACAATGTCAATACCGGCGCCCTCGCGCTGACCGAGCTCCTCCTCATGAAAGCCGGCGATGCGAACCGTCCTCTTGCGCTGCGACTGGTCAACAGCATCAACCAGAGTACCGAGATCATCGGGAATGTTGCGACAATCAGGAAACTCCATGAGAAGAAAGAAGCATTACGGGCGGTTCTGCTCGATGGTGTCATCCAGAACGAGATCCGTCGTTATAATTCAAGCCGGATCCAGTATGACGGCACCGAAGCCCGCGTAATGGCCGACACCCTGCTCGGCCAGGTATTCACCAACCTGCTGGGCAACAGCATCAAGTTCGCCGGTACCCGGGCGGTTATCACGATATCGGTTGAGGACCGGGGAGACCGTGTCGAGATCACGGTTGCAGACAACGGGCCGGGGATAACCGATGATATGAAGCCGGTAGTCTTTGACCGGTTCCGGAAAGGCAAGAATGCCAGGAGTGGCAAGGGGCTTGGGCTCTTCATCACAAGGACGCTTGTTGAGAGTTATGGCGGTACCATCTGGGCCGATGACCGGGTTTTGGGGCAGCCGAACGAGGGTGCGGCGATCCATTTCACGCTCAAAAAGGCTGCCTGATCGGCTGCCTTCACCCTCCCGCGGGAACGGGCGGTTATTTGGTGAAAAATTAGGATCTTTTCGTTCATCTGTGCGGGTAAACCCGGGAAAAAATTGCTCTGGTGAAATCATCATGTTGCGCACTCAAGCGGAATTTGCGAAGGTGACACCCTCTCTCCCGAGAGAGGCGGAGGCAACATGCGGGGGCAAGCCCCCTTGACCCCCCCCATTTTTGATGAAAATTTTTCGAATGGGTCTCCATCCACGGCCATGTACCACGGGGCAAGCACCGATGAGGCGGCGAGCGCCCGTGGCCCCATCGTAATACAATAGGAGATTTCCCACAAAAATTGCAAAAAAAGATGATGGGGACAAACTGCCCCCAAGCCGCCGTTTGCGATTAACGGCCGCCGACCAAAAAGGGCGCCTCGCGGCGGCTTCAATGAGCGCCCTGGTACGGTAATTTTGCCCCGACGTGCCCCGAGAGGGGCGCCTCGCGGCGGGGGACCATCCCTTTGTCCGATACCCCTGATTTTCATCATTCAGGTGTGAACCGATATTGTTCATGCCCGTTTCTACCAGAGCCAAAAAAATAGCACGTTTCAGGCGTCCCGAACGCAAAGAAAAACTCCCCTTACGAGAAAGTTCTCCGCTCCTGTGCCGGCCCGGACAGGTGAATACGGCGTCTGTCTTTTACTCCTGAACTACCGGAGAGTAAAAAAAGGTTCAGATGGTGGTATCGAGCACGGTTGACCGTGAGCCGTCGATCATGTGGGCGATGACCACGACATGGTCCTTTCCTGAGAAGTCACCGGTTATGGGATAGGTGCCCTTGATGGGGATGGGGGTGGTTGCAAGGCGCGAGCCGGCGGATTTGGTCTGGCTCCTTCCCGTACTGTCGGTGATGGTGGTCTCGAGTTCGATGATCCTCTCCATGTTCGGCCCGCCCTCGTACGTGATGACGATGTGCCTGCTGTCGGGCTGCGATGCGGTGACTTCCTTAAACAGGTCCTCTCCGGCAGGCGCCGTGGCAGGGGTCTCTGCCACCGGAACTGCGGCAGGCTGCGTACATCCGGCGGCAAGGGCGATGATGGCAAGCGCGGCAACGAGGAAGAAGATCGGGTGCCGGTAAAACGCTACGGGCTTTGAAATGCTCATACTGACTTAGTATCCTGCCGGCTTTTAATAAAATTCCTTTATGGTGTTCCGGAAAGACCCGGTTTTGCCAGGCAGGAAACATATTGTTTAATTATATATCAGCGGATCTTCTTATATGGAAATACGAACGGTTCTCTTATCGCTCATCTGCATCGGCTTTCTGCTGATCGCGGGTTGCACGTCAACAACCCCCGCCGCGGTACCGGCAACTCCCGAGCCCGCAACAACTCCTGATATGACGTATGCGGTGCCGGCAACGTCCGAACCGGTGACGACCGCCGCAGCGGAACTCACCAAGGCAACCCCCGCAGCAGCAGAAACCACGGTCACGCTCCCGGTCGTTGTCACTTCAAAGACAACCTCGCCGGTCAAGATATTTTCCCCCCTGCAAAGCTACAGCCCGGAGAAGACTTCCAATCCCGGTCTCGACATGAGCGTCATCACCGGTCTTGACACCTCAACGGCAAAATACGATTGGTCCGCGAGCCAGGGGTATTTCGTGACCTGGAATCCCCCGCACGAAACAGCGAACATTGTTGGATCAAAGATTACCACCAACGGCGGGAAAGTGTACTGGACGTTCTCCGATGCCCCCGCTGACCTTGCAGTTCCCGTTACCATCACGGTTGTTGTAAGCGAGGCAAGCGGGAAAGAACTTGGCCGTTCAACTGCCACCCTTGCCTGGAAGGACGCCAAGACCGTAACCGTAAAGGAGATCGTCTGAGATCCCGGTTGGGATTCACCACTCTTTTTTTACCGGATGCAAAAACCGCCAGCCTTTTTATGTATTCATCCATCCATCATCCTGTATGGACATTCGAATTCTCTCCCTCGCACTTCTCTGCTGCGCCGTGCTTGTGACTGCCGGGTGCACCTCGCCGGTACCTGGTGCAGCGCCCGTAACAACTCCTGCACCGGGAACACCGACTCCTGTCGTTCCGACACCCATGAACGCGATGGGATGCGCCGGGGAAGGCGAATGCGTGCCGGCCCAGTGCTGCCACCCGACAAGCTGCATCAACCGGGTTGCCGCACCCGACTGCAAAGACGCGATCTGCACGATGAGTTGCGAAGGGCCGCTCGACTGCGGAGCCGGCACCTGCGAGTGCGTACAGGGTACCTGCACCGTTGTTGCCGCACCGCAGGAGACGATGGTTACAACCACGACAACGAAAGCATCCCCCTCCCCGGTCCGGATCTGGGCAACCCCGCAACGGTACTCTCCCCTGATGTCCTCAACGCCCGGCATCGAGCTGACCGTGATCATGCCGGAGATGGATACGTCAACGGTTGTGTATGACTGGACCGCAGACTACGGGAGATTCCTCTCGTGGAACCCGCC
>DUHF01000274.1 GCA_013331015.1 Methanoregula sp. | reverse complement strand
TCGTGCTATAAAGTAATTATCGCCCGCCACGGGCGGGTTGGGTATGGCACCGCCGGGGAGGACCATTTTTGCGGGGCTCTTTTTCTCATCGCCGGGGATCAACCCGGATCCCGATGAACCCGTTGATGGGGGGGAAAAGCAAAAAAAAACGGTACGGTGGATCCTGTCCCCCCGCGGCGGCTCAGGCGATACACCGGGCAGATGAATTCAGGGTCATCCTGTCAACGTGAAAAAGGGGTGAGCCAATTGCCGGGAAGTGGCCGGCCGGAATGGCCGTAGTGCATACGGATCTGCCCTTCTCCGGACGGATCCGGCCCGGAACCGTTCCGGACGCTTTTTAATAATTCCCGTCTCATGGGTTATGAGTGAAATGAGGGATCATCCCGGCACGGGCATTTTTTAAAATCCGGCAATCGTCCCCCGGGAAAAAAGGAGAGCACCCAACCCATGAAAGACAGCATACTCATCGTGGATGACAGCACGTTCATTGTCGAGGGACTCGTGGCGCTCTTAAAAAAGTCCTACAATCCCATCCCGTCATACAGCGGCGAGGAGTGCCTTGAGATTCTCCGGACGGTCTCGCCGTCCTTAATCATCCTCGATATCATGATGGAGCCCATGGATGGCTGGGAGACCCTTGCACGGATCAAGGATAACAAAAAGACCCGGCATATCCCGGTCCTCATGTTCTCGGCAAAGAAGATCAGCCCCGAGGAGGCGGAGGCACACCGGATCATCATCGACGACTTTTTGACCAAACCCGTGAACCCGAAGAAACTGATCGAGGCAATTGAGAAGGTCCTCTCCCGCCAGGAGTCCAACAAACGGATCACCGGCTCGTGGGAGGCTGCGGGCGTCAGCCGGGAGATTATTGACGAGTATCTGACCATCAAGACCAATCTCGACGTGGATGTCAGCCTCCTTGCCGTCATGAAAAAACAACTGGGCATGGCGTACCCGGACGCAGAAAACCGCAGCGAACTGGAACGCTCGATTGCCACACTCGAAGCGAGGATAGCAGAGTCGCACGCGAGCCTGGAATCGTTCTGCCGGGAGCAGGGAGCGGTGCTGCCCCACCAAAATCCCCCTCCGGCCGGCGTTTCTCGCGCGGAAGGCATAGTGGAAACTCCCGCCCTGCAACCGGCACCGGTTGAAATCTTTCCTGCGGTGCCGCAGGAAGAACCGCGATCACCCGGTATCGATACCCCGGCCCGCATCACCACGCCGTTTCCGGTGATATCCTCTCCGGGAAAGGAGCATCCGGAACCGGCAACAGAACCCGCTGCCTCCGCCTCCCGGGCAGATCCCGTGATTCCCGTAACCGGGGCAGGGAAGCCGGCCGCAGCAGGGAGCGCGGGCCCCGGTTTATCCGAACGCGGCGGGTTGGAACCCGCACGGCAACCGGAACGAATTTCCCCCGGGACAGAGGTGGAAAACCAAGGCGATGCCGCGGTTGCAGCCCCTGCTGGCTCATCGCTCCACCCGCCCGCTCCCGGACCGGAAAACATCAGGCCGGTTCACGATTCGCTTTTTGAACCCTACGAAGAGCCCCCTGCCGCCATACCGGCTAAACCTCAGGAACCCGTTCTCCCTGAGGCAGAGAGCATTGCGCCATCTTTTGTCCGCACCGTACCGGATGCCCGCACGGTTCCGGCAGTTCCCCCCGGCGGCGGGACCCGGACGCCCTCAATGAAGTCCCCGGAAACGACCCGCAGGGAACCTGCGGCAGAAACGGCTCCTGTCACACAGCCCCCGTCACCCGATCAGCCCCCGGCTCCAACCGGCAGTTTCTTCTCCCGGCTTATCGCGGCGATTACCGGCCTCTTCTCAAAGAAGAGATCGTGAATACGGGCACCGCCCTTCTCTGTTCACGACAGGTTTTTTACGATTTACTCCCGGTCAGGTAGAAGAGTATCCGGTCATTCACCAGCGGATTTTTTGTCATATTGATATGACAGTACTGGTTTATCGGGGGCAGATCGCCCTCCCTCTCCGGTGCAGGGGGAATGATGTCGAGCGAGATCCCGGGCAGGGCGGACTCGGCATGGGCAACGATACCATCCCCGTCAAGCGTCTGCCGGAACTCCTCCTTGCCGCTCATCTCCCAGGTCTTGCCGAAAAAGAGCGGAAAGAACGCTTCAGCACCGCCCGGGTTTGCCGTAACAATGATCCGGTACGTGATATCGGGCCGGGTCCCGGCACAACGGAGCCGCTCCATAAACGGGCTTTTCGGGCGAACGTCCTGCACGATGGCATCGGCTGCCGGATCGAACCCTGCCGGGACAAAGATCCCGGTCAGGCGGTTGATGATGGCCGGCCCATGCACCGGGTGAACGAAGAGCTCGGCGAGCGCCGAACCATTGTTAGGCGGTCCAAGCCCGATGAGCTGGCGCACCTTCTCTTCCCTTCGCATTCCGTCACAGACTTCAAGGTAGTACCGGGTGATGCAGGTGCCTACCGAATGGCTGACAATATCGACCGGGCCAAAATGTCCTGTCTCTTCCCGCCACAATGCAATGAACCTGCCAAGCGCCGATGCGATCTGTTCGAGATCCTGGCCGCCACTTCCCGAATGGTCAAACCGTGCAAAGGGTATCTTCCTATCGTCAAGAATACCGGCCAGCTGCTTCCATGCCCCGGGATGACTGTTCCAGCCGTGGACCAGGATCACCGGAACGGGATGGTTATTCATTATTCCTGATATCTGGACGTACCGGACGAAAGAATGTGCGATTTGGGTGTGGTAATGCCGGGCGGGTTTTTTTCGTAAACCCTGCCCCGGGGGACCGTACCTCCCGCGTTTGTCGTTAGAAAAAAAAAGATGCGGACCGGTTACTGCTGCGCCGTGCTGAACCGGTACCCGCCTTTTGGCACGCGAAGTTCAAAGCAGGCACCGGTGCCATAGATCCCGGTCTCGCGTATGGCAATGCCGGTGATCGAGAGGATCTCCTGCACCAGGTACATCTGGAGGCCGGTCTGGCTGAAGAACTGGCGACTGAAGATCTTCTCCTTTGCCTCGGGAGGGACGCCGATTCCGTCATCCTCGCAGACGATGTGCAGTTCCTCAAAGGACTCCTGGCAGAAGATCCGGATGCGGGTAGTCTTCTCCCCGTGCCGGATCGCGTTCTCGATTAAGTGGGAGAAGACGCTTGCGAGGAGCCGGTCTGCATAGACCACAACGCCTTCGATATCAACCGTGAGGACGATCTCCCCCAGCCGGATCCCGTCACAGGATCTGATGACCGATTGTTTCACGTCCTGCCATGCCGGGGGGGAAATCCCGATGTCCTGGTAATCCCGGGTGAAGGTGATGAGCGACTGGATGGCCTCAGTTGCGGCAAGTTCTTTTGCGATGATCCCTGCCTGGCCCGGATCGGTATTCTTTTCGCGGGTCAGTTCCAGGTTGCCTTTGAGCACCGTGAGCTGGTTGAGGATGTCGTGCCGGATGATCCCGGTCAGGAAATTGAGTTTCCGGTTGGCCTGCTGGACTGCGTTCTCTGCCCGGATCTTATCCGTGATATCCATGATGGCGATCGCAAGTTTCTGCGTCTCGGGAATCCGGGTCATTGCCAGGAATGCCGTCCTGACTTCCCCGTCCCAGCGGATGAACCGGACCTCGGTTCTGACCTGGTCTTCATCCTTATA
>DUHF01000040.1 GCA_013331015.1 Methanoregula sp. | reverse complement strand
AGGTAACCGGACCAGTCCTCGCTTAAGTTCGTTGTGCCGCAGATAACGCAGTTCTCGCCGTCAACCACCCGGTGGCAGTCGCGGCAGACCTTGCCCTGTTTCTTCTTATTCGCCGGAGGCATGCTCCTTCCTCTTGCCTTTTGCCTTCTCCGGGCCCTTCTCCTTCACTGCACCCGCGGACTGTCCGTCCTTCTCTTTCTCCTTTGCGATCTCCTCTTCGAGCCAGAGTGCAGTGCCAAGACCCGCCTGCCGCATGGTGAGCCCGATCTTGCTGTCGCGGGGCTCGCGCTCGTTGAGTGAGAGCGTCACTACGCGAACGCGGACAACGTCGCCTACGCCGATGTAGCGCTTGGACTCCTGGCAGATGAGCCGGGCGTTCTTCTCATCGTAGTTGATGTACTCATCCGAGATCTGGCTGACGTGCAGCATCGCATCGATGGGCCCGAGGCTGATAAATGCCCCGAAACTGGTGGTCTCTACAACGATCCCCTCGATCACTTCCTGGAGCGCGAGCCGGAGGACCATTGCCTCGAACTTTACGTCGTAGTATACGCCGCCGTCTCCGGGGACAAGTTCTCCTTCCCCGACATCGAGCACTCTTGTCACGCAGATGAAGATGCCGATCTCTTTGTCGATGCTCCCTTCAAGCTGCTCCTGCAGGACTTCCAATATGACTTTTTCGAGTTTTTCGCCAAGGCGCTGGGGGGGAACCCGAACCTTGTCTTCAAGCAGTAATTTATGATACATACTTACCTCCGCAATATCTCCAGTTTCTTCTGTTTCCGTAATGAAATTACGCCAATGCCGCGCGTAAACAGCGCTTCCCGCACCCGCCGGTCGTTCGTGACGACAAGGCAGGAATTCTTTGCTGCATACTCGATCACCTGAGCATCAACGGATGTTGATTCCAGATCCCCGCTCTCGATTATCGTGCACTGTTCCCCGAGGGACAATCCCCACCGGGCTGCCGCACCGTCACGACCTTTTGCCCGTGACAGTCCGGCAAGTTCCTGCAGGATACCAGAGAGCACCACCGGCTCATATGAGCCGAGGAGCATCCGGAGTTCGTCAAAGAGATCGATCTGGAACTGTGATGGCATCATCAGGGCGTTGGCGTCCAGCAGGACCTTCACTCGCCCAGCACACCCATCCCGATTAACCGCCAGCGTGCTCCCACCTGCCGGCTCATCGCGATCCGTGATCCGACTTCCGCACACACGGGTCGCTTCAGAGCAATTTCCACATAGTCTTTCTTCGTGTTGGTCACGACACCGACCGTCACTGCAGTACCCACCGAGAGCATCAGGGGTTCGGAGTGTTTCAGCGGCTCGATGATGAGTTCGCTGGTGGCTCCGACAACGCGTTCCATAAGGGTGACACTGCACCGGATCTTCTCCCAGACCGGGGGAAGTTTTCCCTCGTGGCCGAGTACCTGGCCGGCAAGCGCATCGCTCTTGGTCAGGGCGGGATCGAGTTTTGTCCCGACACCGAGAAGTCCACCTGGTGTTGCAGCATCAACGATCTTTGAGCCGGCACTGATTGTGGTAATGGTCGTGGTGATGGGGATCCACTTGATCCGGTTCTCCACCTGGGTCTGTCTTCCCGGGCGGATCTCTACTTTATCATCTGCGCGGAGGATGCCCCGAATAAGAGACCCTCCGACGACACCGCCTTTCACGTCCTTCCAGTTACACCCGGGTTTGTTCACATCGAACGACCGTGCAATCAGCATGACCGGTTCGGCATCGGGATCCCGTTCCGGCTCAGGAATTACCTGGTCCAGTGCCTGGACGAGTGCCCCAAGATTGATCCCTTTCTGCGATGAGATCGGGATTATCGGTGCATTTTCTGCGATAGTGCCCTTGACAAATGCCTTGATCTCCCGGTAATTGTCCATGGCCTCTTTCTGGCTGACCACATCGATCTTGCTCTGGACAATGACGATCTTTTTTATGCCGACAAGCTCGAGTGCCATCAGGTGCTCCTTGGTCTGCGGCTGCGGGCATTTTTCGCTTGCTGCAATGACCAGCATTGCCCCGTCCATCAGGGCAGATCCGGAGAGCATGGTTGCCATGAGGGTTTCGTGCCCCGGGGCGTCAACAAATGATATCGAACGGAACGGGGTTCCCGTTCCCCCACATACCGGGCATTCGGCACTGGTTGAGAAAGCCTCTGAGCCTTCACACCTCTCGCACCTGTAGAAGGTGGCGTCAGCATACCCGAGCCTGATGGAGATCCCGCGCTTGACCTCCTCGCTGTGCCGGTCAGTCCATGCCCCGGTGAGCGCATTGACGAGCGTTGTCTTGCCATGGTCGACATGGCCGACAACCCCGATATTGACACCGGGTACTGTTAGATCATGCAAATTAAATCGAACTCCCTTACTCTATTTATAACGGTCATACTTATACATACCCAGTAACGCCGGACACCGGCGGAGAAATTTGTATGTTCCCATCAATTTTTTGCGTATCAGGTTTTATGCAGATTCAGTTGTCGGATCTGCTGCCGATCGAATGGTGATCAGCCGCCCCCCTCGCAACTCTGGTCGATGTTCTTGAGCGCTTCCTGGAGCCCGCTTCCCGCTGCATATTCCCGTTCCCGGGTAATAACATTTTTTGCATCTTCAACAAGGGCTTTTTCGGTTTTTTCGGTCCCGGTGGCCGGGATGAGCTGGTCGATACGGTACAGGAGATTCGTGCTGTCCAGTTCAGCAAACGTATCGCCCCTGATCTGCTCGATGCGCAGGATTTTGCCGGTGGTCCCGGTTCTCGGGTACCGGGCACTCATCCCAAGCGCAATCTCTTCTGCTAACATAGCAGTGAATGAGGGCTATACCCTGATAAAAGCATTCTCATCAGCCGGCATCACTGTGATGTCAGAAGGAAAAAATCGATTGAGGTTGATCCATCACTGGATTGTCAAACCCTGCATTACGGCAGATTCAGGTACATCAAACTGTAGTTTTGTGCCCACGATTTGGTACTTCCCGGTGGTCTTTACAGCATAGGGATTATCATTCGTTGAATAGGGGACGATAAACTCACCCTTGACACTCTCCTGCCGGTAGGTGAATGATCTGCCCGTGTTCGATATAACCGGCACTTCGATGATACCCTCCCCGTTGATATGTGCTCCCCTGACATATTCAAAGGTCTTGACGTATTTGACGTCAACCTCAGGGGAATTGAACACATTTGTTGGTGATTCATGGACAAGGCGGTAATGCCGGAAAGCGGGAACCGTATCAACGGGTGCGATTATTGAAGGACTTAAAACCGTGGCATGCGATCCCACGGGGGGTTTCAGGTTATATGCATCGGCTCTCTGTTGTGCCGAAGTTGCGTTCATCTGGATGGCATTGGTCATGACCGGGAGTGACATCCCAGTCACATCCGGGTTGGCATATTCGATGTAATAAACCATTGAAGGCTCGGTCATGGAGCCATCGAAATTATGCAGCCGGGAAATTGTTGTCAGGTAATAGTCCTGCTTATTGAGCAGGGCAGGCTGGAAACTGGTCATGCTGTTATCTACCGGTGTAAGGAGGGTCATCTGGTACGGGGCGGTAGACACAGTGTCATTGTGCCATGTAGCCATTGCCCAGAATTTGCCGGAGTCCATCTCGATATCCGTCATGATATACCGGGTTCCCAGCAGATCTGCAATAGCATTCGTGGTATCTTCGGATGTCGACATGAAGTATGCTGCGGCTCCGTTATCCCCTGCAACGCCTTGCTGGAATGGGTTTGCATTAGGAATGCGTTTGGCAATATAGGTAATCAGGTGCCCGTAGTCCCACCAGGACATTACGCCGTACGCGTGCTCAGGATACTGGAATGTGTTCTTATCATAGATCTTGTTATAATCCAGACCGGGATCCGGGGTATTGCCCTCCATCCATTCGAGCGACTCCTTCCAGTCTGCATTCATCTGGTACCCTCCGGAAGAAACACTAGTGTATGTCAATGAAACCGAAGTATAGACAAAGAGCAGACTGATACCAACAACCGCAATGGCTGCTGCAATGATAAGATAATTCGGCATGGTGGCGCCCGGGCTCTTCTTTGAACTTCGTTTTGCCTTTTTACTGCGACTGCCCGCACTCTCGTGGTCATCCTGGCTTTTCTGGTCAACGGGGCCAATCCCCTGATTTTGAGCGAGTAAGCGGCGGATCTCCGGGCTGCAATGGCCAAGGACAAAACTTGCCGTTACTGCGGAGAGTAACGCGATATTGATTGCAAGGTAGTATTCGTACCTGACATGCTGGATGGTGGATGCCAGCATGATGAGCGACCAAATAAGGGCAAAGACATGTTCCGGGTGCTCGTTCCTTGTATTCTTGTAGATCATGACAATGATGCCGGTAACGAGGAGTATGAGACCGTAATTGAACGTCACCCATGCCATCTCTGCAGTCCATCCGCGGGCTTCCTGGACGGTATCTGTCACCGGCGCCTGTCCGAAGAATGAGAACATGCTGTAAATGAGCAGGTTGTAGATCTGGGGACTTAAGAGATACAATATGATTACAACGAGAATCCCACATCCTGCGAGCACCGCGGGATACAGGATCCTGTCCCTGC
>DUHF01000105.1:8673-11877 GCA_013331015.1 Methanoregula sp. | reverse complement strand
CCAAATCCGTTGCTGCGACAAACGCGGCCCTCAACTTCACCACCATCCAGAATAACCATTAACTCCCATCATCACCCATTATTTTTAATGGACGCATACGAACGTGTTACCCGCAACACAGTCGAAGTCGTCACGGACGATGACCTCCGGGCGCTGCTTTTACAGCCCAAAAAACGGGTATATGCCGGGTACGAACCGAGTGGCGAGATCCACCTCGGTCACCTTGTTACCATAAATAAACTGGTGGACATGCAGGCTGCCGGTTTCGAAGTTACCGTGCTGCTTGCCGATCTCCATGCTTTCCTGAACCGGAAAGGGACGATGGAGAAAGTCCGGGAACTCGCAGAGTATAACAAGCGCTGTTTTGAGGGGCTCGGATTAAAGAACGTGAACTATGTTCTCGGATCGGATGTCCAGCTCAACCGGGACTATGAACTGCTGGTGCTCCGGCTCTCGCAGGAGATCACCCTGAACCGTGCCACACGCAGTATGGACGAGGTCGGGAGGCAGATGGACCACCCGACCGTCTCCCAGATGATCTACCCCATCATGCAGATGGCAGATATCGCCCTTCTCGGCGCTGACGCCGCTGTCGGGGGTATCGACCAGCGCAAGATCCACATGCTCGCCCGGGAGCACCTCGTTAACTTCGGGTACAGGGCGCCGGTCTGTATCCACACCCCCATCCTTAACGGGCTTGACGGGAAGAAGATGTCCTCTTCGCAGGGAAACTACATCTCGGTGGCTGACACGGAGGATGAGATCAAAAAGAAGTGCCAGAAGGCATTCTGCCCGCCGGAGGTTCCGGATAACCCGATCCTCCAAATCTTCCAGTACCATATCTTCCCCCGCCTTAACGGGATCACCATCAGGAGGCCGGAGAAGTTCGGGGGTGACCGGAGTTTTGCAACGTATCCCGATCTTGAGGCCGCATACGGCAAGGCCGAGATCCACCCCATGGACCTCAAGAAGGCCTGCGGTGATTCGCTCATCGAGATTTTGGCCCCGGTAAGAGAATATATCCAGTAAGCGCCACAATGCACCCGGTGACCTGCCTGTGAGTTCAGAGAAAAATCTTGATAAGAAACTGGACCGGTTCGACCAGCGCCTTGAGGAGATGGGGATCCGGATCAAGGATACCAATGATCTCAAGGTGCGGGAGGATGTCTTCGATGACGTTACCCTCCTCGCGCTCTACAAACTGGTGCATAAAAAGTGGTTCTCCCTCCTCGGAGGATCCATCAGCACGGGAAAAGAGGCCAATGTTTTTTATGCCGAGCGTGACGGGGTTGGCGTGGCAATCAAGATCTACCGGATACGGACCGCCAATTTCACCACGATGAGCTCGTATATCGTTGGTGACCGGCGCTTCTCCCATGTCAAGAAGGCAAAAAAGGAGCTCATCTTTGCCTGGACAAAAAAGGAGTTTTCAAACCTTGTCCGGGCCCGGGATGCCGGGATTGCTGTTCCCGAACCCCTTGTGTGGGACCGGAACATCCTTATCATGTCCTTCCTTGGGGAAGGTGAGATCCCGTATCCCCAGCTCCGTAATGTTGAACTGGATGATCCAGCAAAAACCTATACGCAGATTTTGGAAACTGTCGATACCCTTTACAAGAAAGCCGAGCTGGTACATGCTGATTTAAGCGAGTTCAATATATTATACAGCGACAAACCATATCTCATAGACATGGGCCAGTCCGTCACCCGTGATCACCCCCGGGCCCTCCCGTTCCTGATGCGGGATATCAGGAACGTCAACCGGTACTTCAAAAACCGCTGCGATATCAGGAATGATGTGGAAATTTTCAATGCGGTGACCGGGCTCGATACTGCAGAACCATGAATCCCGTCTTCATGGTATGAAAAAAACGATGAATAGGACAGGAAAATCCCTAAGTCCATAAAAATCCAGGTGAATACAAAAATGATGCAGGAAGTAAAAATTGCGGGAAGCAGGGTCGGTGTGCTCATCGGGAAAGGTGGCGCAACCAAAAAAGAGCTCGAGACAAAGACGCACACCACAATAACGGTTGACTCCAAGGAAGGCCTGGTGAAGATCGAGGGGACCGAGGAGAACACCATACCCCTCCTGAGAGCAGTTGAGATCGTCAATGCGATCAACCGGGGGTTCTCTCCCGAACGGGCATTCGAGATGATCGAAGATGAAGACCTTCTCCTTGATGTGATCGATCTCAATACCATGGCTGACGGTCCCCGGCAGCTGGACCGCCTCAGGGGACGGATCATTGGAAAAGACGGCCGTGCCCGGGAGCAGATCGAGGATATGACCGATGTCGAGATCTCGGTCTTTGGCAAGACCGTTGCCCTTATCGGGTATCCCGAGCAGCTCAAGACAGCACGGGCAGCAGTCGATATGCTCATCGAGGGGGTACCCCACGAGAACGTCTTTGCCTTCCTTGACCGGAAGAAGAAAGAGGCAAAGCAGGATATGATCAGTTATTATTACTGATGAGGGGAAAAATCAGCAAAAACTCAAATTCATATTTATGTATTTTCCTTCATTTCCAGTGGAGAATAATTCGGTTTTAAGGTTAGTATTGTCCAAAAGGACTGCAATGAGAGCGAATTTGAGTGGAATTAAAGGGGTTCCCGGGCAGGTAGTTTCATGCTGACTGAGACACTCCCCATCCCCCAGAACCTCAGGGAACGGTACCTTGCAGGTGGCATTGGCGAGCTCTACCCTCCGCAGGCGGAGTGCGTGCAGCGGGGGATGCTCGAGGGAAAAAATTTGCTCGTCGCAATCCCCACGGCGAGCGGCAAGACCCTTATTGCCGAGATGGCGATGCACACCAGGATTGCCGGGGGTGGCAAGTGCCTGTATATCGTCCCGCTCAAGGCTCTCGCAAGCGAGAAGTTCGATGAGTTTGGCAATAAAGGAGTCCGCGTAGGAATCGCAACCGGCGACTTCGACCGCCGCGATGATACACTGGGCAGGAACGATATCATTGTTGCAACAAGCGAGAAGGTTGACTCGCTCCTCCGCAACAACACCCGCTGGATCAGCGAGATAACGCTCCTCGTCATTGACGAGATCCATCTCATCGATTCTGAACACCGGGGACCCACACTCGAGATGGTGATCGCCAAGCTGCGGTGCCGGAACCCGGAGATGCAGGTTATCGGCCTCTCGGCAACCATCGGCAACTCCGGGCTGCTGGCCGGATGGCTCGATGCAGAACT
>DUHF01000105.1:0-8544 GCA_013331015.1 Methanoregula sp. | reverse complement strand
CGGAATGCCGAGGCATTTGCCAAGCGGGCTGCAGGGGCTATCAAGAGCGAGGACCCGGAACTTAAAGCCCTCGCTGAAAAACTCATGGCCTCCGCAGAGACCGAGATGGACAGGAGCCTTGCCAGCTGTGTGGAGAAGGGTTCCGCGTTCCACCATGCAGGTTTAAGCCGGGATGAACGGAAGATCGTTGAGGAAGGGTTCCGGAAAGGGTTGATCAAATCCATCTCCTCGACCCCCACACTTGCGGCAGGCTTAAACCTCCCCGCCCGTCGGGTCATCATCCGGGACTATCTCCGGTTCACTGCCGGGGAGGGGATGCAGCCGATCCCGGCAAGTGAGTACCACCAGATGGCCGGACGGGCCGGGCGTCCACGGCTCGACCCATACGGCGAAGCGGTACTCATCGCCAAGGACCAGGGGCAGGTTGAGGAGCTCTTCGATAATTATATCGATGCCCCCGCAGAGGACGTGCACTCCAAAATCGCAGAACCAACAGCCCTGTACACGCATGTCCTCTCGCTTATTGCATCAGGATTTGCCGGTACCCGGGGCGAGCTTTCAGAGTTCATGAACCGGAGCTTCTATGTCCATGAGCATCGCCAGGGCCGGCTCATGCAGCGGGCAGTGGACTCCGCCTTAAAATTCCTCATCACCGCAGAGATGGTGATGGAGGTAGGCGAGCATATCGGGGCAACCCCGTTTGGTTCGCTTGTTTCCCGGCTCTACATCGATCCCCGGAGCGCGGCGATGATCGTCTCCACGTTAAAGGAGAGAGAGGAGTATGCCGATACCGGTCTGCTCCAGCTCATCTGCAGCACACCCGACATGCCCCGGCTCTATGTCCGGAATACCGACCGGCCCCAGCTCGACCGGATGATCGATGAGCATGAAGAAGATCTCTGGCTTCCCCCACCGGAAGATGAGGATGAGGGTGAGGATTATTACCGGGCGATAAAAACGGCGATGCTCCTCTCTGACTGGACCGATGAGATGCCCGATGCAAAGATCTGCGAGCGCTATTCGGTAGGTCCCGGTGACGTCTTCGGCATGGTCGAGAGTGTCAACTGGCTGCTCCACGCAACCGCGGAGCTCTCTCGGATGTTTGCACCAGCCTTCCACCAGCAGATCCGGGATTTTGAGACCTGCATGAAGAACGGGATCCGGCGGGAGCTGCTGCCACTCGTGAAACTTTGGGGAATCGGGCGGGTCCGGGCGCGCCGCCTCTTCAACAATTCTATCACATCCCCCGATGCTGTCCGTGCAGCGGGAATCGAATCCGTGACACGGATCATCGGCCGCGGTATTGCCGAACAGATCTTTTCTCAGCTCGAGGGGACTGTGAGAGTAACTGGGGAGAAAACCGGGCATACAAAAAAGAAGACTGATCCAGTGAGCAGGGACGAGCCCGGTAAGGCCGGACAGTCAACGCTCTCACACTTCAGGTGATACCATGTCGTTCACACCCGCTGACATTGATATCCGTTCTGCATCCTGCACGATCACCAACCGGGCTGCATTCCTTCATCAACTCCGGGACATCGCCTCGGATAATGATACGCACATCATCTGCTTCAATGCCGACATTCTGGCCGGCAGGGTGCATGCAGCAACAGCGGTGAGGTTTGCATCCCGGGCATTTGATGAGGGAACAAACATCTCCAACACCCTCGAGATGGAAGCGCTCCTGTATGCTGCCGGATCGCGCCAGTGTAATGTTGCTGCATCATTTGGAATTCGGGAAGGTGAGAACCATCTGTGGGTATGTTGCATACCAGCTACGGATAATTGCTGGTCTGCACTCGGACAATTAGTTCAGTTTAAAGGGCAGGACTTGGATCTGATCGATGAAGAAAAACAGACGCGGCTGATAGAGATCTTTTCTATCTCCAAAGAAGAATTGGAAGCAGCCGGTGGTCCCGGATGTATCACGGATCTGGTGCTGGAGCGGGTTGCCCTGCTCCAGGTCATGCGATAAAAACCATAATCGCCGGGTGGGGAGAAACTTCCCGACTGATGGACAATGATCGGAATACCTTTCTCAACAATTCAGGATGTCCCGGATAAATAGTACCCTCATCAAAACCCTGGTGAAATGTAGTTGAGCAGGACCTGGCATCACATTTCCGGTGCACGATTCTCGGGCACATTTACTATGGAAATGTCCAGCAAATTTCCATTCTGTGTGCCTGTGGCCGCAGGTATCGTGAGCGTTTTCATGGCAGACCCTGCGTAAAAAAATTCAATCACGATCATGGATTGTTAGTTGATGTGCCGATTTTCGGTTAATTATCCGACAATCGGTATAGATAACCGACAAAAATTATAATTCTCTGAAGAGACTTTTCCCAAAATGCAATCAAGGTGCGATTGAAAAATTGTATGCGGGGGGTATGGGGTCGATTGAATTTTTTTTGCCGGTTTTTTACCGGAGATTGTTTGCGAATTTATTTTTCAAAACCGGAAGTGTGGTTTGATTCGGATGCTTACCATAAATGATCCAAATGGATCCTGATCATATGTTCATGGTAGTTAAGAGCTAAAAGAAATCTCATTGATCTTAATTCTCACAAATTTTCGTGTCCCACACCACGAGGAACCCTGCAGGATATTTCCTTTTTTCCTGCCATCGCGGTAAGGAAAATGTCAGGTCAAAAAGATATTCCAACCCTGTTAAAACAATCAAAGGTAATGCTGACCTGACCATAGTTTCATCCGCAGGCTTGTGTAACTTCCTGATGCGATGATAATAATTTTCCGTTCCCTTAAAATCCATAATTCTTCCCGGTTTGGGATATTTCGATAATTGGAGTTGCAAAACGGCAAAATTTTCGATGGGCGACAGCGATCATTCAGGAGATCTGGGGCTTATTGTCCCTGCTGTAACGAGCGCGGATTTCCATCGGGCAGTCATAGTTCATGATTGTCTCCGGAATAGATACCAGTTCACCGGTTTGCATGGCTGATTATGTGGGCAATCTCCGGCAGGATGAGCTCGGTTGTCGCCAGGGTTACTGCAGGTGTTGACCCCGGAATACAGAATACCGCCTTTCCTCCAATGATCCCGGCAACGGCCCGGGAGAGCATCGATGCCGTGCCAATCTGCCCGATACTCTTCATCCGGAAGAATTCCCCAAATCCCTCGATTCTCTTCTCAAGGAGTGGTAAGACCGCCTCGATTGTACAATCATCGTGGGTGAGACCAGTTCCCCCGTTGATGATGATACAATTGGCAACTTTCTGGGCAATGAACAGTTCATTCCGGATTGCGTCAATGCGGTCCGGAACGATGGCATAATGGGTGATGGCAATTGATTTTTCTTCCAGGAGACCGGTAATGGTCTTTCCGCTGGTATCGGTATCAGGGGTCCGTGTAGTCGAAACTGTAATTATCGCCCCGGTAATTTCCTGAGGTTTCACATGATTATGACTCATAACAGATGAGTTATTGCGTGTTATTCATATTGAGAATTTGGTCTGATGGATTGTTGGGTTTTTTGTAAGAGAATCTGTATAGTGTCAAAGGCTTACCATCAAAGCTATGAGAATTTTTGTAATCCTGGAGAGAATCCGACCCTATGAACCAGAATACTGAATGTTCACACTATTTGATGACGGGGTAACGGGTCCGGGGAGGTTTTGGGGGTTTTTTCGCATTCAGATATAGGGTGATGATGAGATCCAAAGATCGATTTACAATATCCAGAAGATTGCCAATACCCCCTTTTTCTCAAGCACCATCTTGATGGAAGGGGATCTGTATTTGAAAGGTTTTTCGTTATCCTCTCCAGCCTGTTACCGGTAAGAGAGTTCTGAATAATATTAATTTAAACGTGCGAAACTATCACTGACAAAGAAATTCTCCTCATTTTTTATTAATAATCAACCCTTCCCAGAACAAGCTGGATGGGGTTTTGTCCTGCACGGACACCCCCCATCATTTCCTATGGAAATCTTATTTTAATGTCTCCTTTATCTGTTTTAACGGTAATAGGGCAGTTTCCAGATATTTTCCTGAAGCAATAATCTTCCATTTTACAAAGATTATTTCGACTACTTTATATAGTATTACTGATAAATTCTAAAATGGCTCCTTTTACAATAATTTTTTTGGGAAGGGTCACATTTCCCAAAACATCTCCACTGGAAACAAAGGGGTGTCTCCCTTTTGAAAAAAAGATCCGATCACCCGAAGGAAATGGCTGGATGTGCACCAAATACCAGTATAAATCACGAGATCCCTGCTGAAATCAAAAAAATAATAAAAAATAGTATATATCCCAAACTGTGTATATTTTCGGAAACAAAACAGAATTTGAGTGATTTCCACAAGAAGTAAAGGGGTTTATCAACCGTGCAAACCGATCGTTTTTTAGTCTCATCTCACTAATTCTCAGCTCCGCTGTGTGATCATGCCCGATACCGAAGACCCCTCAACCGGACTATTCAAAAAATACCTGACCAACAACCGGATCTTCAAGGACCGGGAGGTGCTCCGCCACTCATACCGCCCGCAAATCCTGCCCCACCGGAAGCCCCAGATAGATGAGGTAGCCTCTATCCTCGCCCCCTCCCTCCGGAACGAAACCCCCTCAAATATCCTCATCTACGGAAAGACCGGGACCGGCAAGACCGCATGTGTCCGGTATGTAGGATTTGAACTGGAGAAAGCAAGCTCCAAGATGGGAACTCTCTGTCGTATCGTGCACCTGAACTGCGAGGTGATCGATACCCAGTACCGGGTCCTGGCCCAGATAGCCAAGTGTCTCGATGTCGTGGATGAGCAGGCAAGCGACAAGACCCGCACCCACATCCCCATGACCGGGTGGCCCACGGATCAGGTATATGCCGAGCTCAAGAACCAGCTCGAAGCCGGGGGCGGGGTTTTGGTCATCGTCCTTGACGAAATTGATAAACTTGTCAAGAAGAGCGGGGATGACACCCTCTATAACCTGACACGGATCAATTCGGATCTCAAGAACTCCAAGGTCAGCATCATCGGCATCTCCAATGACCTGAGTTTCAAGGACTTCCTCGATCCCCGGGTCCTCTCCTCGCTCTCTGAAGAAGAGATCGTCTTCCCACCCTACAATGCCCCGCAGCTCGTGGACATCCTTGCCCAGCGTGCTGACGGTGCATTCATGCCCGGGGCCATTGCCGATGGAGTTATCCCGCTCTGTTCTGCGCTTGCCGCGCAGGAGCATGGAGATGCACGGAGGGCTCTCGATCTCTTCAGGATCTCCGGTGAACTTGCTGATCGGGATGAGTCAACCCAGGTGACTGAGGCGCACGTCAAACTGGCACAGGCCAAGATCGAGACTGACAGCATGATCGAATGTATTGCCACGCTCCCCACGCAGAGCAAGCTGATCCTCTTCTCGATGCTGATCCTGGAACAGCTGGGCCAGAATATCTTTACGAGCGGGGAAGTCTCACGTATCTATCAGGATATTGCCCCAACCATCGAACTCGATGTCCTCACCCACCGCAGGATCACCGATCTCATATCCGAGCTGAACATGCTTGGCGTGATCAACACAAGGGTTGTCAGCCGCGGGCGGTACGGCAGGACCAAGGAGATGTGGTTTGACTCCAATACGGGTAAGATCCGTGAGGTGGTACTCAAGGACGCGCGCCTGAACGGGCTCAGGGACCTTGACGTATCGCAGATGGAAGCCAAGTGGCTCAAGACCTGGTTCAGGTGATTTGAAATGGATGAAAAAGATCTCGAACTCCTCAGAATTCTCGAGGATAACAGCCGGCTCTCAACAGAAGACATCGCGACCATGACCAACCTTACGACAGGCGAGGTTGCAGCAAGGGTGCAGGCACTCGAAGCAGCCCGGATAATCCAGGGCTACTCCACGGTCGTCAACTGGGAGAAGGCTGGAGACGACGAGGTCGCTGCCATCATAGAACTCAAGGTCAGTCCCGAGCGCGATTTCGGTTATGATCGTATTGCCGAACGACTCTGCCGTTTCCGGCAGGTCAGGACCCTGCGCCTCATCACTGGCACCTACGATCTCCAGATCATGGTGACCGGTAAGAACATGCAGGATGTTTCACGGTTCGTATCCGAGCACGTTGCACCGATGGACCGGATCCGGGAGACTGCAACGCATATTGTCATGAAGACCTACAAGGAGAATGGCAACGCGTTCTTTGAACAACCCGAGATGGAACGTCTCCCCTACTCCCCGTGAAGGTGACACCATGCGCAACTTTATCTCAGGACGTGCAAGTGAGATTCCGCCATCAGGAATTCGGAAATTTTTCGATCTCGTGCTTACGATGGAGGATGTCATATCTCTTGGAGTCGGCGAACCGGACTTCCGGACCCCCTGGAACATCTGCGAGTCCAGCATCTATTCAATTGAACAGGGGACTACCTCCTACACCTCCAACCGGGGCCTTCAGTCCCTCCGTGACGGACTTTCCCGGAACCTGGAACACGCCTACAATCTCCGGTACGACAGCAACAACGAGATCATCATCACCACCGGGGTCTCGGAAGGTCTGGACATTGCTGTCCGCGCCATCACCGATCCGGGCGATGAGATTCTTATCGCACAACCGTGCTATGTCTCCTATGGACCCTGCGTCACCCTCGCGGGCGGTACCCAGGTGCCGGTACCCTGTGTTGAGAAGGACCATTTCAAACTGAACCCGGACACGCTTGCCGAAAAGATAACGAAAAAATCCAAAGCCCTCATCATCAGCTTCCCCAACAACCCGACCGGAGCGGTGATGACGGAGAACGACCTGAAGGCTGTTGCAGATCTGGTCATCGATCACGATCTCCTGCTCATCAGTGACGAGGTCTACTCGGAGCTCTCGTACGAGAAGCGCCACTGTTCAGCAGCAACGGTGAGCGACCTGTGGGAGCGGACCATCACCCTCAACGGCTTCTCCAAGGCCTACGCGATGACCGGCTGGCGTATCGGGTATCTCTGTGCACCCAGGGAGATCTGCGATGCGGCGCTCAAGATCCACCAGTACGTCATGCTCTGTGCCCCGGTAATGGGACAGGTGGGGGCTGTCGAGGCTCTCCGCTCGGCAGAGGAGGACAAGAACAGCATGGTCAACGAGTACCGCCTCCGGCGCAACCTGTTCGTTGCCGGTCTCAACCGGATCGGTCTTTCCTGCCATGTCCCCGAAGGGGCTTTTTATGCTTTCCCCTCCATTGAGAAGACGGGACTTTCCGATGTTGAGTTTGCCGAACAACTGCTCAAAGAGCAGCGGGTAGCAGTTGTCCCGGGAAGCGTCTTTGGTGAAGGCGGGGCGGGGCATATCCGGTGTGCCTACGCGGTTTCCCGTAAAGATCTGACCGAGGCGCTCCAAAGAATGGAGATCTTCATCAGCGGATTCCAGACCTGAAGACCTCCCGCCGCCGCTTTTTTTCCATCAATTCACCACCCGTTTTTAATATTTTCACGGATCACACCAGAACAGGTATTCCGGTGAGGGATAGTTTATTTTGGGACTCGACCAATACTACATGAAATACAATGAGCTGTTCAATCATCGTAGGTGGATTTTTTGGGGATGAAGGCAAGGGCAAGGTTGTTGCCCATATTGCCCACAAGGATAAGCCTGTAATCATCTCCCGTGGAGGTGTCGGCCCCAATGCCGGCCACACCGTTCAGGTCGGGACCAAAGAATATGGTGTACGGATGGTCCCGTCCGGTTTTATCTATAAGGAAGCGAAGCTCTGCATTGGCAGCGGCGTCCTCGTTGACCCCCGCGTGCTGAAGCACGAAGTGGATATGCTGGGCGTCAAAGGCCGGATCTTCGTTGACAAGCGGTGCGGCATCATCACCGAAGATCATATCGCACGCGACAAGGGAGACTCCCACCTGTCAAAGACGATCGGAAGCACGGGTTCCGGTTGCGGTCCGGCCAACTCCGATCGGGTCATGCGGACATCCCCGCAGGCAAAGGACGTCCCGGAACTGGCGGAGTATCTGCTGGATGTTCCAAAAGCTATTGATGACGAGATCAAAAAGGGCAGCAATGTCCTGCTGGAAGGAACGCAGGGTTTTGGCATCTCCCTCTATTACGGAACCTACCCGTTCGTCACCAGTAAAGACACGTCCGCATCACAGATTGCAGCCGACAATGGAGTCGGCCCGACAAAGATCGATGATGTCATTGTTGTCTTCAAGGCGTACCCGACCCGGGTCGGCGAGGGTCCGTTCAGCACCGAGATGTCGGCAGACACCTCCGATGCCATGGGTATCCAGGAGTTCGGCACGGTCACTCACCGGAAACGCCGGATCGGCGGCTGGGATGGGGATATGGCCCGGTATTCGGCGATGATCAACGGCTGTACCATCGCTGCCATCACTGGCATTGACCGGGTTGACAAGGACTGTTTCGGGGCTACGGAATACAGCCAGCTCACCAAGAAAGCACTCGATTTCATCAGACAGGCTGAGGAAGACATCGGCTGCCCCGTGGGGCTCATCTCCACCGGCCCCGAGATGACCCAGATTATCGATATCCGGGATGAACTGAAATGAAACGTTCGCTCATGGATATCCTCTG
>DUHF01000303.1:1512-4375 GCA_013331015.1 Methanoregula sp. | reverse complement strand
CATCCTGGTCTTTTAAGGACTCGATGTCGATCTCCTGCCCGTTGTCCACCTCTGCAATGGAGAGGACGAGCGCCCAGCCCATCTTTATCTTCCCGATGAACCCAAGCGAGTTCCAGAACCGGAGAAGGGTGATACGGATGTCGCGGTCAACAAGGGCTATTGGGATGTTGCGTTTCTCGGCCTCCTCAATTGCCGCTTTCATCTCGGCGCCGGGCTCGACCCCCACATCAAAGCCAATCTTTCGCTGGAGATAGGCAAGCAGCCATTGGACGAGCAGCGTGTTGAAGTTCTTGACTTCAAGGACATCGTTCACCGAAGGATCGGCACCCTGTCGCTTGAGGGCAGCAAACCGGCCCTGGTCAAGTTCGATTGCCACGATCTCCGGTTGGTACTCCTCAATCGCAAATCTGACTTCATCGACACTTGCCTGCGAGACATGTGCGGTCCCGATAATTTTTATCTCAGCCATCTGCCACCGTTATGCCACTACTATTGGCGCTGCACCAAGATAAGCGATGAGGTCAAACAATCTCCCGTTTTTCCCCGGTTCACCGGATCTGGAAATCCGGATCCGGCGGGGTCAGGCTCCGGCTGTCGTCCTCGAGCCCCTTGAGGAGCCCGAGCGTGAGGATGAGGACGGGGACGATCTCGAGCCGGCCCAGCCACATGAGGATGATGAAGATCCATTTGATGGCGATCGGGCTTGCAGCCCCGATGAGCCCGACCGACAGGCCGGCATTCGAGAGGGCAGAGACCAGCTCAAAGACCACCTCTTCCATGCGGAACGAGGTGATGTAGAGGTGAAGCGTGAGGATTGTTGCAACAAAAATGGTCAGGACGTAGATGACGATGACCAGCATGTTCTTTGAGATGGCAAGCTCCGAAACTTCCCGGGATTCCATCCTGCCGCCGAACCGGAACGGCACCAGCACCCGGCTTGAGACAAAGAACCTCCGGAACCACCACCGGATTCCATGATAGGCGAGCTGGATGCGGTTCACCTTCACCCCGCCGGCCGCACTTCCCATTGCCCCGCCAATGAACATCATCATTGCCACGACAGCCAGCGGGATGGTTGCCCAGAGATGGGGATTTGAGTTCTGCAGGCCGCAGGTGCAGAGGCCGGAGATGGCGGTGAACGTTCCCTGCCGGAATGCCTCATCGGGCGGAAGGGTTCCAAAGAGCCAGAGGTCAAGAGAGACAAGGATCGATCCTAAAAGAGCAATGAGCAGGAGCGCCCGGACCGTCCTGTCCCGGAGCATATTCCGGATCTTGCCGTGGTACATGAGGAGGAAGAACTTGAAGGGGATGGCTCCCGTGATCATGACCGGGATCAGGAGGACTTCGAGCAGCGGGTTGTTATAATATCCAAGCCCGCCGGTATGGAGGGTGAACCCCCCGGTGGCGATTGCCGCCATGACAAGATTGAGGGCGTCCCAGAGCGGGATATCTGCCAGCATGAGGAGACCGGTGAAGGCTAAGGTCAAAACAAGGTAGATCATCCACATCCGCCGGCTCGTGGCATCGGTTGCGGACATCAGCGCGTCCACCCGCCCTTCGGACTTGTACATGCGGAAGAGCGAGACCCGGGTCTTCCCCCGCAGCGAGATACTGAACGCGATGATCCCGATGCCCCCGATCCAGTGCGTAAACGATCGCCAGAACAAGAGCGTGTGGGGCGTATTGTCAAGGGACGCAATCATCGAAAACCCTGTCCCGGTCCAGCCGGACATTGCCTCAAAGACACTGTCGGTAAACGACATCTGGAGACCGAACATGAAGGGGAGTGCGCCGATGATGGCAATTGCCACCCATGAGAGGGTGATTGCCGCAAGGGTCACGGTTGACGAGGGTTCCACATCCTCGTGGGGGATATGGGAGATGATGAACCCGAGGATGAGGAAGGTGAGCGGCGCTGTTGCCATGGGAACGAGCAGGTTCCATTCGCCAAAGATGGCGAGGATGAGGAAGGGCAGGAATGAGACAATGCCCAGAAATTCGAAGATGAGCCCCATGTCATGGGCAATCATGGCAAGGTGGCCGGTGCGTTTCATGGGTCACTCGTAAGTGTTTTTCTCTGTTTTCAGTGTTATGGGTATCGCTTGCGCAGGATCTTTTGCCCGGGTGGTGCAGAAGACACTTTTTTGGCTCTGGAGAAAATCTAACAGAAATCTCATATTGTATTANNTTTAGGGCTCGCCTTTGTGGAGCATAGCTGTGGGTGGGGACCCCTTCGAAAAATTTTCATCAGGAATGGGGGAGTTTTGGGGGCATACCCCCTTAGGTTACCTCCGCCTCTGGGGGAGAGAGGGGGTCATCATAGATTTCGATTCCAGATCTTTTGCCTGACACTTGCGATGCCTGCCGCCACCCCCGCGGGGCGCCCCCGTGGCGACCTCAATTTTTGTTTTTTGTGAAATGCCCCACCAGAGCTTGTCCGTCCAGAGAGTCCCCGCAAAAGCGTTATCGCACCCGCAGCCCGACCATTGCGCGAAGCTTTAGGTCCTCGCCGCCCCCATAAGGAGCGAGAAGGATACGGGCGAGGACGGTTGTGTTCATTTTTTTCAACCGATTTTTATCGTTTGGGTGTGAACCATGCCAATTCATGTTCGTTTCTACAGAGCCACTTTTTTTAACCACCGGGGCCGGAACATTAGATACACGGTAAACCATGAACGTCTTCCGGTCCGACCAGTTCCCCTTCATCCTGATGGTCATCCTTGCAGTATCCTGCATCGTGGTCTTCTGGTCGATCATGGATATGGTGCTCCTTGGGGCATCGCTTGCCATCGTCCTCATCCCGCTCCACCGCAGGCTTCTCGCCCGGACCCGGCCGGTCATCTCTGCAGCGCTCATCACCCTC
>DUHF01000303.1:0-1449 GCA_013331015.1 Methanoregula sp. | reverse complement strand
CTCGCGTATGGCATCCCGCTCAGCAAGGCAAATCTTTCAGGAATGCTCTTCCAGGCCGATGCCATCTTTGTCAATTTCACGGATACCGTCATCGAGTACCTCAACATCATCATCTTCAAGCTCTTCACCTTCTACTTTACCCTCTTCATCCTGCTCCTCCATGGCGATGAACTCAAAAGCCGGATCCTGGAACATCTCCCGCCATCCATGACCGAATACGTCACCCGGCTCTCGGAGGTTACGGTTGATACGCTCTATGCGATCTACGTTGTCCAGATTGCCATCGCAGTCCTCACGTTCTTCCTCGCGCTTCCGGTCTTTTACCTGCTTGGGTACGGCAACATCCTCTTTTACTCGTTCTTTGCCGCGTTCTGCGAACTTATCCCGGTGCTTGGATCGTCTGCCACCTTTATCGTCATCGGGGCCTATGCATTTGCGCTGGGCGATATGCAGGGCGTGCTCATCCTCTTCTTCCTCGGATATTTTGTGGTTGCCCTCCTGCCGGAGATCTGGATCCGCCCGGTGCTTGTGGGCAGGCGCGTGAAGATCCACCCGGTCATCATGTTCATCGGCATCATCGGCGGTATCCTGACCATGGGGCTTGCGGGCTTTGTGCTCGGGCCGGTCATCATCGTGCTCCTCATCAACACCTACCGGATGTATATCCGGGACCGGAAAAGACCGCACCCTGCCCGGGGTTTTCAGGAATAACAGATCCTGAACTGCAACAAAAAGAGAAAGGATTATCCCTGTTTCAGGATACCGGTATGAACCAATGTTCAAAGGAAAAGTTGCCCCGTCAGATATTGTCAAATCGATGGGACTGGTGTTTGGCGATATCGGCACAAGCCCGATCTACGCGCTGACCGCCATCTTCTTACTCATCCCCCCGACTGCCGAGAACGTGATGGGGATCCTCTCCCTCGTCATCTGGACGATGACCATCCTCGTGACGTTCGAGTACACCTACCTTGCCATGCACATCGGGAAGAAAGGTGAAGGGGGCACCATCGTGCTCAAGGAGACGCTCCTGCCGCTCATCAAGTCCGGCAACCAGGCGGCGTTCGTCTCGCTTCTCACCATCATCGGCATCTCGCTCTTTATTGGTGACGGGGTCATCACGCCGGCTATCAGTATCCTCTCGGCTGTTGAAGGCATCCTCCTCATCCCGGGATTTGAGGCAACACCGCAGACAACCCTGATGATCCTTGCAGGAGTCATCGCCATCCTCCTCTTCTCTTTCCAGACAAAAGGTACTGAGAAAGTGGCGTTCACGTTCGGGCCGATCATGGTTCTCTGGTTCATTGCCCTTGCCGGCTTTGGCCTGATGGCGCTGGTGAGTGCCCCTTCGGTGCTGCTTGCCATCAGCCCGATGTTTGCCATCAACTACCTGATCAGCCACGGGCTTGAAGGGCTTTTGATCCTCTCTGCGGTCATCCTCGTTGCAAC
>DUHF01000226.1 GCA_013331015.1 Methanoregula sp. | reverse complement strand
TACGTGAAATCCCCGCAAATCCCGGGAGTCAGATAAATGATCTCGGTCCTGTTTATCGACGACAACACCGATCTCCTTCTCCAGATTCGCACCTTTTTAGAGAAGACCGGCGACCTGCGGATTGACTCTGCCCACTCCATCCGGCAGGCGGCCGAGAAGTTGAAAACCCGCTCTTTTGATGTTATCATCACGTACGGGGAGATAACGGAGGTGAACGGTGTCGAGTTCGTTTCCGAGATGAACGGGATCGAATTTTTGAAATATCTCCGGTCGCAGGGAATCTTGACACCGGTCATCCTCTACAGCCGGAAAGGGAAGAACAAGCTCGCCTTAACAGAACTGAGCAACGGCACCGAGTTATCCCTGCCAAAGGATGGCGATATCCGTCCTGCACTCTTTGAGATGGTCACGCTCATCAAGGGCACCATGCTCCGGAAGAAAGCCGAGAGGGAACTAAAAGCCCAGAACGAGCAGTTGTCGGCTATCCTGTCATCCACTCCCCTGGGCATCTTCCAGATGCGAAACGGCATCATCGAATGGGTCAACGTCCCCTTTGCCGCCATGCTCGGGTACGATGAGACCGGGCTCATGGGAAAGAACATCCAGTCCCTCTTCCGGAGCCCCGAGGATTATGAGCAGGCAACCCGGGACCTCCTTATCCGCCGCGATGCCGCCGGCAGGCCGTTTGCCGAATGCCGGCTTGTACGAAATGATGCGGTTCTCCTTCCCGCCCGGCTGCAGGTCCAGCCCCTTGATCCCCGGGATATCACGAAGGGCGGCACATTCGTTGTCACAGATATCACCGAGAAGCAGAAGATCGCTGATGCCCTCAAGGCAAGCGAGGCGCGGTACCGCGAAGTGCTCCAGAACAGCCAGAGTATCATCATCCGGGTGGATACCCGGGGGATGATCACGTTCTTCAATACGTTCGCACTCACGTTCTTTGACTATGCGGCAGATGAGGTGCTCGGGAAAAATATCGTTGGGACCATTGTTCCCGAGAAAGCCCGGGTGCAGCACGATCTCTCGATGATGGCAAACGACATCGGCTTTGCTGCTGAGGGTTATGCGGTCAATATCAGCGAGAACGTGCGCAGGAACGGCGACCGGGTCTGGATAGCGTGGATCAACAAGGCCATCCGTGATGAGAAGGGGAGGATCTCCGGTATCCTTTGTATCGGTCATGACATCACCGACCGGAAACGGGAGGGAGAGGTCCGGATCAGCACGGATACGTGGAAGGACCTTGTCGTCACCGATACCGATGTGCGGGATGAGGTGTTCGATGCGGTCTTCCATATCTGTACCGAGATCTCCATCGAGGGCCGTGAGGGTAAACCGGTGGGCACCACGTTCCTTATCGGGGACACAAAAAAGGTACTGGAGAAGTCCCGGCAGATCATCCTCAACCCCTTTGAAGGGCACCGTCCCGAGCTCCGGGTCGTGACAAACCCCGAGCTCAACGAGAACATCAAGGCACTTGCCCAGCTGGACGGGGCGTTTGTCATCACCGGGGACGGGTTTGTGGAGGCGGTTGGACGCTATATCACGGTGGACTCAAGCAATGTCTCCCTTCCTCCCGGCATGGGGACCCGGCACAACTCCGTTGCCGCATTAACTTCCGTTACCAATGCAGTCGGCATTGTTGTCTCGCAGAGCGGGGGCGGGATCACGGTATTCCGGAACGGGCGGATCCTCAAGAAGATCACCCTGTAGTCCTGGCTTAGAGAACCCCTTCTTCCGGCCCTTTGCATTTTTTCCTGTGGGCACGATAAACGATGAATCCATGATCCATGGTGTTGTCTGAGCCGCTGCCTCACCGGGGCTTGCCTTTGGGGAGCCTCACCTCTTTTTTGATTTTCCAAAGGGCAGGTATTCAACAATGGAGGGTTTTGGGCGGTAAGCCCCCATCATCGTCTTTATCGAAATTCGGAATTAACCCCACAAATCATCGAAGAGCCGTTTTTTGGCTCTGTAGAAACGCACATGATTTTTTTTAGAAATTGCATTATCAAAGTTCATTTTTCCCATTGTTGACGATGATGAAATGCACTTTGCTTAAGATAGTGGGCATGGTTAAAATCTATGTTAGTTTTCACGAAATCACGAAAACCGTTTTTGCCCCGGCGCTATCCGATGCGGCGTCGCGCCGATCCCCTTCAGGGGGTGGGAATCACCATAATACGGGATTGAACCCAATCGGTTCATGCCCGTCCCTCCGGGTGATCTTATTTAGCGTATCTTTTTGTTTTGAGCCGTCAAACGCTGATGTACATGAAGATCGTCGCCGCACTCACCGATCCCACGCATGCCGCAAAGGCAAAGAAGCAGGGCGCAGACATCATTGAACTCCGCGTTGACCTGTACGATGGCGACTTGAAAAAGATCGCAAAGAAGGCAAAGGAATCCAGCGGCCTTCCCGTCATCCTCACCTTGCGTTCGGCACAGGAGGGCGGGCAGTTCTTCGGCACGCCGGAAGAGTGGATGGCAAAACTTGTGCCCCTCCTCCCGTACGCGGATTATGTGGATGTCGAGCGGCAGTACGCAGGTCACGTCCCGGCAATCCGCGAGGCGGAGAAGAAAATCATCGCCTCCCACCATTCCGGCCAGATGGTCCCCCTCTACATCCTCTTTGTGATGGAGCGCGAGCTCCGGGTGTACGGCGATATCCCCAAGATCGTCATCACCCCGCAAAGCAATGAGGATGTGCTGGAATTCCTTGCGTTCACGCAGGCTGCCCACAAGCCGATCTGCACGGGCGTGATGGGCGATTCGTTCCGGCACGCCCGGGCCATGCTGCCGCTCTTTGGCTCGGAGTTCGTGTACTGCCACACCGGTGTGCCAACCGCTGCCGGGCAGTACTCGGTCGAGGAGTTTGCGGCGCTCCGGAAGATCCTGGGTGTGTGATACTTACCGGCCGGTATCATTTTTTTTATGTTTTGATGCCAGAGAGCGAGCGAACTTCCGGTCGGAACAAAGTACCCGGAAGTATCATACTTTTTCCCGGCATAATCCCCAAAGGTCAGAACCGGCTCTCAACCCGGTCCACGATCCCTTTTTTTTATGTTCCGTGCTGCCCGGTACTTCCGTTCACGAACGGCTCATAACGGCCCGGAAGGATTCTGTTGGTGGAGATGCAGGGCCCTCCTCCGCCTTCGGGCCCGCTTGGAGGGGAGTCGTCGCCCCCAACCGGGCAATTATTCGGGATTTGTGAACCGTCTTGGCATGTCACTTTGGCCGGTGGCACACAATCTTCCGCACCAGCATCTCCCGCTCCCGGATAGCCTCGGCAAGAAGCCGGTACTCCCATATCTGCCGGTCGATATATTCCGGTGAAAAGAGTGGGGCCAGCCGCTTCCTGGTCGCCGGGTCATCGATCGTATCGGCAACATGGTCATTGTAGCGGGCGTAGCGGGCATTGTCGTCACCGAGGGAGACAAGGGTGAACCCTGCCTTGCGGATCACCTCCCGGTAATCGTCTTCCGTATTGGCAACAATGGAGAGGTTGTCGGCGCGGGCGATCGTCTCCATCCTCTCTCCCCAGCGGCCATGCTCCGGGCTGAGCCAGTCGCTGATGATGAAGGACCCGCCCGGCACCAGCACCCGGAAGATCTCGCCAAAGAGGATGTTCTTCTCCGCGGTATCAAGGTGGAGCAGGACGCCCTTGCAGAAGGCAAGATCGAACGAGGCACCGGCAAACGGGAGCCGGCTGATGTCGTCATAGTAGACAAAGGAGAGCCGATCCCTGAGTTCTTCTGGAATCCTCCGGTTCGATTCATCGACCATGGGGCGGTTGATCTCAAGGCCGGTCACGATCGCCCCGTGACGGCCGGCAAGATACGCTGCCGGTCCGCCAAGCCCGGCGCCGATGTCGAGGATTCGTTTGTTCTCCAGCCCGAATCCGTTAAACAGGGCGTCGATCGCTTCCCCGCCACCTTCCGAGAGGAACCCTTCGCCGTATGCCGCCTCAAGGAGCGAACAGAACTGCTCCGGGTACTCTTCCTGGACTTTGTCGATGCTGCTCATGGTCGTCTCTTCCATAATCCGTCACCCGTCCGCCAACCCGGGTGAGGGTTCATATCTGGTACCTCTCCCCTGAGAATTAATACGTTTATGGATCCGGGGATGGGTTTTTAAAAATTCAGATTCGGAAAAACCGCAAGGGGGTATGAAAATGGTTGAGCGTTCTCCGGTTTCGGGCCCTTTCCCAATCACGGTGGGACTATCCCGAACTGGTACCCTTAAACATTGCTGTAGCTGCAAAGGTACCCTCCTCTCTACCCTTATACGCGGTAATTCTCATTTCTCAAAAAACCGGATTGACACAATGATAGGGGCACACTGCCGGCATACCTCCCATTGCGATTCCTGCCGCCGCCCCCGCGGGTATGCTCCCTCTGGCGGTCTTTACTATCATTTTTCTGCTCTGTTGAGATCCTTCCCACCGCGGCCTCAGCGGAATTGCGATGATAATTTGCCCTTTCCCCCAAACGGGGAGGCCGCATGGGGGAAAAGCCCCTAAAACCCCCGTTTTCAATTATCCGGTTTCTGGCGCCAATTTACAGCCATGCTCCACGGGGCGAGGGTCGGAAAACCCCGAGCGCCCGTGGCTTCATCACTATTCAATACAATCCCGTACTGATTTTTCCAGAGAGCACATTTTTCCAAAAACCGGTCATTGGCCATCGAGACCCAGCAAGCGGCGCCCTCATCATTACCGGGAGATTTACCAATTTCACTCTTGACAGGAGAGGCAAAATTCGTTCAAAAATGAAAAAAAAGAGCCGACTCCGGTTACTTTCACCGGTTCCGGTATCACGCCCGCTTGCCGGACAGCTCGCAAGAACCCCGTGTCCTCTCCCGTAGTTGTGCCATCAGGCCCGCTCTTCCCTTTAACAAACGGATTTTGCCGATACGATACTTATAATTGATCAGCGATACACCTTTGATTTACATCATGGCACCATCATCAGTCCCTCGTCCGACAAACCCGGTATCCGGGCCCGTTGCGGGGAATAAGCCAAAAAAGAAAGGGGAATCCAGACCCCGGAAAAAGAGCCTGTTCGGTCTCCTGAAAGGCTGGACTATCGACAGCCAGGCGATCAGCGACGAACTCAAAGAATAACATGGCCTCCTTTTTTGCTGACACCTATGCTATCATCGAACTCCTGAAAGGATCTGCTCCGTACCGGCCATATAAAGATGCAGTCCTTGTTACTACGGAATTCAACCTGGCGGAATTTGCCTATGCTGTAACCCGAAATTTTCCTGATGATGCACCGGACATATGCACCCAGGTCCGGCATGGGATGAGATTGTACCATCCCGGAGATTTGGATTACCTGCGGGCAGCAGGTCTGCGCCGCGAATCAACACGGGAGGGAAAGAAATTTTCCTTAATCGACTGTGTCGGGTATTCGGTTGCAGAATCTTTACACCTGAAATTTCTTACCGGCGATCAGGAATTCCGGGGAATGCAGGGTGTGGAATTTGTGAAATAGGGATCTGCATTGTTCGCTGACTGAATAAATCCAAAAAATTTGGCTCTTTAGAAATCATCATGTTGCGCACTCAGGCGGAATTTGCAAAGGTGATCTCCTCTCTCCCAAGAGTGGGGGTGGCAACACAATGGGGAAAGCCCCCCTGACCCCCCCATTCATGATTAAAATTTTTGCTCTGTTGAATTCCTCCTACCGGATTATTGCTCCCCCTTGCGCCAGCCCTGCCCCCGTTGGGGCGGGGGCGCATGTGATGCCGCCGTATTACCTGCAGGAGACACTCTGGTAGGGAATCGTTTTCATGAAATAGAAATTGAGGCCGCCGCGGGAGCGCCCCCGCAGGGGTGGCGGCAGGCATCGCAATACCCGCTCAAAACCTCCTGAAACGATTACAGATTCCGGTTTTCATGGGAATACCTGACAGAAATCATAGATTGATCTGCGATGGGGCCACGGGCGCTCGGGGTCTGTCGACCCTCGCCTTTGTGGAGCAGGCTGTAAATGGACGCCTGAAACTGAATGATAGAACTGCAGGTTCTGGGGGCTTGCCCTCCAGGTGTGCCTCCCACTCTGGAGAGGATTGGGGGCCCCCTCACAATTCCACAAAAGGACCCTGCGGGAATAATTTCTAAAGAACAAAAAATGAATTTATTATCAAATTCCCGGAACCGGCCAACACCTCCATTATTCCGGCCGGTCCCGCTCCCGTCCCCGCTCCAGCACCGCGTCCACCAGCACCAGCGCAAGCATCGCCTCGGCAACCGGCACGATGCGGGGGGCGATGCAGGGATCATGCCTCCCCTGCACCGAGACGGGGACAACATTTCCGTGGATGTCGCGGGTCTGCTGCTGCTTCGCAATGGACGGTGTCGGTTTCACCGCGATGCGGACAATGATGTCCTGCCCTGACGAGATGCCACCAAGGATGCCGCCCGCGTGGTTGGTGGCAAAGCCGTCCTTTGTCATGCCATCGTTGTTCCCACTGCCGAACGCTGCAGCGGCCAAAAACCCGTCGCCAATCTCAACCCCTTTGACTGCCCCGATGCCCATCATCGCGCCGGTGATGGCGGCGTCAAGCTTGCCAAAGACCGGGTCGCCGAGTCCTGCGGGAACGCCCGTCGCGGTGATCTCTACGATGCCACCCACCGAGTCGCCCGCGTCCTTTGCAGCAAGGATCTCCTGCTCAAATGCTGCCGGATCGGTGTTGCCGTGGACGGCCACGATCCTTCCCGTGACCGCGATCGAACGCTCCCTGAGGATCTTCATCGCAAGTGCTCCCGCTGCCACCCGGCCGATGGTCTCGCGGCCCGAGCTCCGGCCCCCGCCCCGGTGGTCTCGGATGCCGTATTTCTCGTGGTACGTGAAGTCAGCATGGCCGGGCCGGAAGACCTCGCGGAGTGCATCGTAATCGCCGGACTTTACGTTCTCGTTTTTGACGATCATCGCAATCGGCGTCCCGGTCGTCATTCCCTCAAAGACGCCCGAGAGGATCTCGACCCGGTCGCCCTCGCCCCGTGGCGAGGTGAGGGGGGAGGTGCCCGGCCGCCGCCGGTCAAGGAGCGGCTGGATGTCCGCTTCGGTGAGCGGGATGCCGGGGGGGCAGCCGTCAATGACGCACCCGAGCGCTTTGCCATGGCTCTCGCCAAACGTGGTAACCCTGAAATTTTTCCCAAACGTGTTCATGGTATCAGCTCCCGGATGGTTGCTTCGGGCACATCGATGCCGAAGAACAGGTAGAACTGTTCCTTTGCCTGCCCGATAAACATCTCGGTTCCGGTGATGGTCGTGCAGCCTTTCTTTTGGGCCGCCTCGATGAGCGGCGTCACGGGCGGGGTGTAGACCAGGTCAAAGACGGTCATCTCCTTACTGAGCAGCTCCTCGCTTACAGGGAGGCGATCCTCCGGTTTCATGCCAAGCGGCGTTGAGTTCACCACCACCTCCGGATGGATGGTCTCAAAGTCGGAAATGTCCCCCCATTT
>DUHF01000008.1:1089-3118 GCA_013331015.1 Methanoregula sp. | reverse complement strand
CAGTCAGTTCCCTCCGGACAACATTGTAGGTATACGAACCTTGCCGGATTTCCAGCAGCAGGACTTTGACAATTGCCCGAAGCCCGCCATAAATGATGAGGACTGCCCCGGCCATCCCGAGAATGAGGGCAAAGAACCGGATAACCTCCAATAATTGCGGGAACTCCATACCTACTGTCAGGTGCAGGGAACCTGATGAATTTTTGGATACGGCTTGAGACGGAGTGTTTTTCCCAAGGATCCGGAATTGATGAGGATACTGAATGGGCGGGGAATCGGGATTCCCTCCGGTTGCCTTTCCTTATCATTGCATCCGCACAGTTAGAGAGGTTATCACCTTCAGGTGGAGTGATCACTCCTCTTCCCCGCCTTCGTCATCCCATACCCTGAGGATATCCCGATCCCGCATGAATGTTGCCCTGCTCCGTGCCTGTGCCGGCGAGAGAATCCGTTGCTGGACAAAATCATACTCACCGAGGATCTTTCCATTCGCCAGAAGGGTAGCACGGATCGGGTGGTGCCGGTGGATGACCGGCTCCTGGTTTTTACAGAACCACCGTATCCGCTGGAACGTGAGCCAGTCAAGTTTCATTGCAATCGTGGCATGGAACCGGAAATCTTCCGCAGAGTCCAGATCATAGTCCCGCAGCGTGCAGTACGGTGCTATTGCCTGCGCAAGCTGCCAGCGGAACTGCCGGAGGGTCTCGTCCGGGGTAATGGCAACATACACAACCCGCGTGTCAGGAAAGAACCCGTATCCTCCAACCTCGTATTTCGGGACAGATCTCTGGTCCGAGCAGATCCGGGTGAAATCATCGACCAGCCTCTGTTCATCGTCAGTTGAGAACGGCCCGGCCAGGGTGATGTGGGGAACAACCATCGTGTTTTCGGGACGGAATCGCTCCTCAATATGTCGGCTAAGCGTATGGATCTGGTTCTTCACAGAACCCATCAGCCGGATGTCAATGAGGTAGCGCGTCATCTCTTACCATGGCACATTTTTTTCACCAAACCATCGCCGCATGCATCCGGATCAACCGGATATCCGGTACTGGTATTTTGCATCTTCGCCAGAGAAAAACTCTGGGTATACCGGCGGGTAGACAAAAAATGGGTTTGCGGTTGCCTGCGTCAGCCATAAGCGAAGGTTGCAGCAGGTGCTCAAGAGGATCCAGATTGAAAAACAGCGCTTTCTCATTGTCCGCACCCTGCCCCGGGGCAGACAACGACACCCTATATGGTTTTATGGAACACACAGTACGGTAACAATGGCATTCGACCGGATTCCCATCGGCAGGTTCTCGCTCATCACCCGGCTCAGCCCAAAAGCGCTTCGGCTCTATGATGAACGCGGGCTCCTAATCCCGGCAACAAAAGATTTCGCAACCGGCTACCGGTATTACACCGGCACCCAGATCGCGACCGGCGTTTCTATCAAGGAGCTCTGCGCGCTCGGGTTCTCTCTGACCGAGGTCAAAGCGATCCTGGCCGCAAAGGATGCGGGTGACAAAAAGACCATTACGCAGTTCTTCAACCAGCGCCGGAGCCTGATCCGGTCGGAAGTCCAGAGGTTACAGCAGATCGAGGCGCTCCTCGGTGAGACCGGCGCCTCGCTGGAGATGATGTACATGTCATTCAACGAACCTGTGGTAAAGGAAACCGCCCCCCAGCGCATCCTCGGGAAGCGCGGTGTGGGGAGGTATGCGGATATCATAACAATCCTCATGAAGGATCTATGCGGCCAGATCTTCTCTGAAGAAAACCGGCGAAACGGCCTTATGGTAACCGGGCCGTTCATGTCGATCTACCATGACCAGGAATACCGGGAAACGGATGCAACCGTGGAATGCGCAGCTCCGGTTACCGGAAGGATTGTGCTGAACGATCCGGGACTGGAGATCCGGACGCTTCCCGGCGGGACGTGCCTGTCATTGATCTACAAAGGGCCGTATTCCGGGCTCCACAGCGCATGGTGCCGCATCGGGGCATATGCAGAGGAGCGGGAATTTTCTGCAACCGGGCCCCACCG
>DUHF01000008.1:0-1044 GCA_013331015.1 Methanoregula sp. | reverse complement strand
GCGCGCGGAAAAATTTCGTAGAATATTTTTTTTCCTTGTTTTCTTGCAGTTTTTATTCAACATCCTGCCCGGAAGGCTCCTTTCGACCAGAAATGCTATAATACAGTATATAAAATTATATATCAGGCATAACTGCGGTTGGATGCTCCCTCAAGCGTACGTGAGAGATTGTAATGAATGACCCTTCATCTGATGGAAACGAGAATGTGATCGACATTTTCGTTCTTTGCACGAGTGAAACAGAAGCCCCGTTGAACACCGAGCACCTGGAACAAAAAGGGTACCAGGTAACGCTTTTTTCCGATACCGGCCATCTCTTTGAAACCCTCCGGTACGGAAAACCCAACCTCCTCATCTGCGATTCCCACACCCTTGGCGAGGACGCATTTGAGACCTGCCGCAAGATCAAGGCGGACAACGATCTCTGGATGATCCCGGTCCTCATCATGACCCGGGCATCCAGTCTTTCCGATCTCCTCTTTGTCCTTGACTGTAATGCGGACAACTTCATCGCGTACCCTTACGATGCCTCGTACCTGCACTCACTCATCGAGGGGATGCTCCAGACCCCGGTCGAACGCCCCACGCCTGAGCAGATCAAGACGCAGTTCAAGATCCAGCATGACGAACACCTGTTTGTGGTCACCGCTGACCGAAGGAAACTGCTGGAATTCCTCCTCTCCTCTTTTGAGATTGCGGTCAATAAATCCGATGAACTCTCCCGTGCCGAATCAGAGAACCACGATCTCCGCCAGGTTGTCGTGAAGGCAGACGAGGTTGCCGGTGAACAGGCCCGGGCCATCGGGATCCTCAACAGTACGGTCCGGCAGAAGGAGGAGGCACTCTCTTCCCTTACGGATGAGATCCGAAACAAGACATCCCAGGTTGCAGAACTGAGCCGGGAGAAGGAATTTTTCATCCGGGAACGCGAGGCAGACAAGAACCTGATTGGCGAAGCCGAAGACCGTATCCGGGTGCTTATCCATGAGAAGGAGGAAGCAGAGCGCGTCCACAGCACGGAGGCTGGTGAACTGAACCAGCGTC
>DUHF01000080.1:6584-8244 GCA_013331015.1 Methanoregula sp. | reverse complement strand
TGCAGGGGACCAACCTGCTCATTACCGTTCGGGATAGTTCTGACAACACTACCATTCCCCAGGCAACCGTCTTTGTGAACGGGGCAAATTTTGCCATCACAAATAACAATGGACAGGCAACCCTCACCCATGCAGGTACTGAAGATCAGCTCATCCGTGTCGCCATGTCCGGATATGATAACTGGGAAAAGACCGTGGCAAAAAATGTCACAAATCTTTATGCAAACCTGACCCGGAAAACCTTAACCCTGAAAGTGAACCTTGTCGATTCTGACACGCTGGAGCCGGTCTCCCTTGCAAAGGTGAACATCTCTGCGGTCAATATCACGGAAGGAAAATTCACCGATGCTGCCGGGGCCGCAATATTCTCCGTGAAAGCGAATTACTATTATACGATCGACATCGCGGCAACGAATTACCAGCCCCAGTCAACAATGGTGAATATCGGCACGGAAAACAAAGATGTCACCTACCAGCTGCTATCGAGCCAGCGTTTCTCGGTGATAGTCAAGGACAATGACACCCAGCAGCCGGTTTCAGGTGCAGTGGTGAAAATAGACGGAACGCAAGCCGGTACGACCGATTCGCGGGGAATCCTGAGCACACCCATCAGCCGGGGAAAAACCTACGTGTTTGAGATCACCGCGCCCGGCTACGGCGTCGTATCTGAAACCAGGGCAATCACCGATGCCGATGCGATCTATATCGTTGAGATCTCCAAAGCCGCAATCGGCGCATTTGTCTATGTGTTTGACGAGAGGAAAGCCCCGCTCAATGGTGCGGATGTCTATTTCAACGGCTCGCTGACCGGCACTACGAATGAATACGGCCGGAGCAACTTCCCGTCACTTATCTCCGGAGTGTATCTGGTGGAGGTCAGGAAGAGCGGCTTTGTTCCGGTAAGCCGGACCATTGTGGTGTCGGGTCAGCCTGAGGATCACACGTTTGACCTGCCATTTGAGAATGCCGCCCTCTCGGTTTTCGTGCAGGACCGGGACCAGAAGAACGTCCCGAATGCTACGGTTCTGATTAATGGTCAAAATAAAGGGATCACCGATGACCGGGGTCAGCTGGTGACCCGGGTGAAATTCAACACCCCGCTGAATATCACGGTGTCAAAAGGAGGATATGCGTCGGCAACCGTTACTGAAGAGGTTGTTCAGGGTAATGCAACGGCATCAGTAAACGTTATCCTTGACAAGAACCTTGATCTGGGTCTTTTTATGATAATCGGCGCCGGGATTATTGTCATCATCCTCATCTTTGTTGCAATCCGGAAGATCGGCGGCAGGAAGCACCGGCATGTCCTGCGAAGGGATGAGATTTAAAATCAACAAACAATTTTTAGGTATTTGACAAATCGGGATTCAAATCTTTGATTTTTAAAAATACAAACGTTTATATATTGCGCGAGACCACTATCTTTTCCAGAGTGTTGGATATGCGAGCGCGAGCTGGGATTTTGTTAATTATCGGACTGGTGCTTCTTGCGGGAACAACCGCATGGGCAGCAGACCCGTTCATCATTTCCAAGGTGAACACAAGCAAGGAATTTCCGATTGCCAATGGTGTCGATACTGCAGAAATCACGATAAGTGTACAGAATTCGACCTCCCTGGCGTATGTAGAGGGTGCTACGGTCACCTTCACGGTTGACAGC
>DUHF01000080.1:0-6557 GCA_013331015.1 Methanoregula sp. | reverse complement strand
TATTCAGGGTGAAGACACGAAGCGGGACGGCTCATATCAATGCAACTGCCCAATACGATACGCTCGTAAACGCCATCCCGACAAATATTGACCAGAATATCGACCACGACAGCCCCTATGTCCCCATCTTCTCCCTTCCGGCATCGGGGACGGTCAAGAGCCAGGCGCCGCTCACGATCACCTTCACTGACCGTTGGGGTAACCTCATCGACTCCCGAAACCCGGCTGAGATCCATACCGTTTCGCTCCACGTCCACGGTCCTTCGCCGGATGACTGTGGTTTTGTTGAAGGCGCAATGCTTCCTCATGATGTCTCCAAAACCCTTGACGCGAATGGCAACATATCCGCAATTATCAGCCTGACTTCACGGGCCGGTTCGAATAACATTTTGCTGGACCGGTTCGGCAGCATACCCGATAAGATGAGATCGATTGTAGCAATCTCGAATGCAGTACCTCACCGGATGGATGCAATGATCGATCCCAGCGGATCACCTCCGACCGTTATTGCTGACGGGACGAGCCAGTTTACTCTCCGTTATATCCTCTATGACGAGTTTGACAATCCCACGGTTGGCCAGCCCCTCAACTTCTCGACTTCAGAGCCCCGGTTTTATCCAGATCAGCTGACCATGGCAAACGGGGATGTATGGTATACGTTCGGGCCAAAGTCCTTCACCGGTTCATATGAGTTAACCGCAAAGGCGGTAAACAACCCGTCGGTAACCAATACCATGACGGTACGCTTCTACAACAGCAGCCCGTCAAACGTTGAGATCACGGCAAACCCGCAGTCGATGCCGAGCCGCGATGTGAACCCGGGGATAAAATCCACGGTATCTGCCAAGGTAGTTGATATCGTTGGCAACCCGGTTTCCGGTGAAGAAGTGGTATTTACCCTCCATAATATCCAGTACACTCCAGCCACCGTAGGTTATACAACAAAAACTCCCTCTTTTGACTCGACCTCAGAATTACTGACAAAAACTGATACCACCAATGCTTACGGCATTGCTTCAGCCGATTTCTATCCAACGGAATTCTCAGTATTTGGCCAACCCAATTATGAGCCGAGTGCAACCGGCACCGGCACCGTCACTGCAACTTGGAATGGTGTCCAGCGGGATGTTGATCTCACTTGGAAAAATTATCCCTACCTGAGTGCAGTGATGGAAATCACTCCCTCGCAGGTTACTGTCGGTGATACCATCGATGTCCACTTGATGCTCAAAGGTGACGGGTGGGCACTCCGGCCGAATCCGGTTGATGCGATGCTGGTTATCGATAGATCCGGGAGTATGAATACCGCGATGGATGGACAGACCCGTCTCTACTGGGCAAAAGCGGCAGCAACGAATTTCGTGAATAATATGTCATCCGGTGATCAGGTAGGGCTTGTCACTTACGGCGGTACCTCAACACTGGACAATTCCCTCTCTCTTGATTTTGCCACAGTAAAAGCAAAGATTAACAGTATTGCTCAGGGAGGATACACCCCAACACGACAGGCACTTCTGTATGCAATTCAGGATGTTAACAGCAACAGAAATACCAACCCGAAATCAATCCAGGCGATTGTTCTGATGAGTGACGGTGAATTCAATTATTACGGCGATCCGCTTGGCCGAGGGACGGGTTACGATGACGGAACCTATGCATGGACAAGCACTTACAGCAATCGCTATACTTGGTTCTCAGGACTACCGGCACCATCAGGCACCGCATGGACCAGCGGTGGGGGTGTAGGGACTAATCAGGATCTGTCCCTCTATGCCCTCAACAATAACATCCGGATATACACGATCTACTTCAACCCTGTTTCCAGCCCGAGTGGCACTACTTGGGATACCATGGGTACCCTTGCGACTTTAACTAAAGGAAAACGGTACCATGCCGACTCCGGTTCAAAGCTGGATAACGTTTATTCCGAAATCGCTGGTGAATTGAAAGAATCTGCGGGTGTCGGCACAACGGCATATATGGATTTTGGGTCCATCGTCGTCAATGACCAGCTGGACACGACCGGTGATATTTTCATGTACGTTGCGGATCCGACTGGAGATGGGGTTACGGATATTCCCCCGCCTGCGGGACTGGGCTCTACCATGGTAAGAAAATATAATGAAACCCATGACCTCATCCCCGGCACCGGTTATTCGCAGGTTGGCCCGCTCTGGGACAATATGACCGGGTACTGGAACGCTCACACCCCCCATCATTTATCCTTTGATGTGGGAACGGTGAAAATCCAGGAGACGTGGGAGACCAATTTCCGTCTCCGGGTCCTCAAGGAAGGCAGTATCAGCCTGATGGGTCCAAATTCTGTCATTACCTTCTATGATGACGAGGGTGGAATGTCTACTCTGAAGCTCGAAAACCTCAGTTCGTTCACCGCAACACAAAACACCGTCTTTACCGGGGCAACGTGGCAGACCATCACCATCTCCGACTTCAAGCGCACGGATACCGTCACCGGTGATGGGCCCCTGACCTCCACCCTCCCGGTAACCTGGACAACAGACTATACCGGGTTCCGTCCGGTGACCCACGATGTGTATTACATCCACGATTTCGATCCACCGGTCCGGTTCGCACAGATCGTGACCACCGGTGTTGGTCAACGCACGTTGTTCGCCCAGCTGGATATGACTACGCTCCCGCCGGGCGGGTACCAGATCCGGGTCCATGCCCATGCCGCTGATGCCGATGCAATCGATACCATCGGCTTCTGGCCATACAACACCCAGACGCGGGCGTTCATTAAACTGGAATAACAAAAATATACTCACATTTTTGATCTTACGAGGATTGCTAATAACCCCCCTTTTCCCCTTACCCTCTCGAAGGAGGGTGTACGGATTTGAAGGATTTTTCACGATCCTCTTATAAAAACAGCAGCGGACCCAGCGGGAATCGAACCCGCGTCCTTGGGTTCGAAGCCCAAGAGGATATCCTCTACCCCATGGATCCTTCTCAACTTCTTTAATATCAAAAGATATTAAGTATTCTCTACCGACAAACTACACTAATGATCTTATCCGCATCAGAGTTTGCCCGCCGTCTCGATCCAGAAGCGGGGACCGGCAGACTCGTCATCACCCCGTTTCATAAAGAATGCCAGCAGCCGGCATCGTACGACCTGCGGGCAGCCACCGATATGCTGCTGCCGCGAGGGGTCTGTACCCTCGTCCCGACCACGGAATGGGTGGAACTCCCAACTGACCTTGCCGGAACACTCATGTGCCGATCATCATTCGGGCGTCGCGGGGTTCTGCTGGGTGCGGGGTACGTGGATCCCGGCTTCAGGGGACAACTTACCCTGTGTCTCACCAATATGGGGAATGAAGAGATCCGGATCCTTAAAGACGACCGGATTGTCCAGATGATCCTTCACGAGGTGCGGGAAGGAAACCACGGGTATGCGGGACGGTACCAGGACAGCCGCGGTGCCGTGGAGGCAAAGTAACGATGATTCGAACGGAACGCAAATATATCGAAATACTGCGGATCCTCCGGGAACACCGGGATCCCATGGGTGCAAAACGCCTCTCCGAACTGATGGCCGAACGGGGTTTTGTCTTAAGCGATCGTGCGGTACAGTACTACCTCAGTTACCTTGATACCATGGGGTTCACCGAGAAGATCGGCAACCAGGGCCGTATCCTTACCCCCATCGGCATGGCCGAGACAGATAATGCCCTTGTTGACGACCGGATCGGCTTTGTCATCTCAAAACTCGAACGCCTTGCGTACCGGAGTACCTTCGATCCTGCCACCAGCACCGGTGACGTTGCCTACAACCTTTCCATGGTTCCCGAAGAGGCTTTTGAGAGGGCAAAGGCGGTTTTTGATGATGTGGTGCGGGTGGGATGCGGCTTTTTCAACTCCTATAAGATAATTGAACGTGATCCCCGGATCCCTTCCGGCTATATCGGATTCATCACCCTCTGCAGCATCACCATGGACGGCGTATTCCAGCGAAACGGGATTCCGGTGAAGATGGCTTTCGGCGGACGGCTGGAGATCGAGAACGGAAAGCCGCTGCAGTTCCGGGATCTCATCGGGTACCGGGGAACCACCATCGATCCTCTTGAGCTGTTCATCTCTTCCGGCCTGACCTCAATTTCGAGTTACACCCGCTCAAGGACTGGTATTGCGCTGGCAAATGTCCGGGAAGTGCCAGCATCTGCCCAACAGCAGGTGGAAGATACGATAAGGCTCATGAATGCCTGTGGTTTTATCTTTCCGGTCACCATGGGCAGCCAGGTATTCAACCTGCCCCCGAACCCCAATCGTCTCTCCATTGTGGCGTTCAGCGGGCTCAATTATATCGGAAACTGTGTTGAAAACGGAATCGAGGTAAAAACTGAGATCGGGGCCGGGAACATCCCGTTTTCAAAAGTGATGGGTGAAAACTGATCAGATCCAGGAAATATCATCCGGTTTTTTACCCTTCTTTTCAGGTTTTTTCCCTTTATGATCCGGAGCAGCTTCGCCATCCCCGTCTTCATGAGCCGCCTTTATCTTATGGCCTGATCCGGCATGGGCTTTGGGTTTCAGGCTGGTATGGATGAGGGGTGTATCCTTTGCCAGAGCAATCTTTGGTTTCTGCACCTCGCGGCCTTCAAAAACCCGATCTTTTGCCCGCACTGCCGTATCCCTGATGACAAGGGTCAGATCGCTCTCTTCCTCTTCATCACCATGATATTCTTCGGGTACTGGTTGTGGCACATAGGTCTCTTCAACAGGGACCGGTTCCCTGTTTTGGGTTGTAGCAACCGGTGGTTCCGCTTTGCGGGAGATCAGTTTCCGCTTTGTGATGATCACCGTCTTCTGTTCTGGTTCCCCTGTTTCATCAGCTATTGCTTCCGGTGTGCGATCCGGCGGGAAATCCTCAAGAGGAGTGGTAGGTCTGGCATGAATCTCATGTCTCCTCTTTACCGGTTCCCGGGGAACTGGTGTCGGTGGATGTGACTCTTCAACAACCCCCTCGTCCGGCGTTATTCCCCGTCCGGCCATAGCCTTGAGGCGCTGTTTTTGCAGTTCCCGCTCGATTATCTGCCGGGCGGCATCCCTGCTCCCTGCAGATGCGAGGCTTGCGCGGGATGCCGTTGTGCCCGCATCCGTTCCGGTCTTATGAGCCTGTGTCGATGTAACCGGCTTGATCGCTCCCGGATGAGCATGCGATTTGGATGTTTGAACCGGTGTGTGGGAAGGAAGATCCCTCTCCCTGGTGACGACAACCCGGTGCCGAGAACTCCTGGGCGACACGTCTTTTTCGGGCAGCGTACCGGCGTCGGGAACCGGGCTGGTGGGAACCTCGGTAATGGTGGGAAATTTCCTCTTGACCGGCATTTCCTCCCGAACCGGTTCTGCAACCTCGCGTTCCTGTTCCCTGAACGGTATGGCATCCTCGTTGCGGGAGACCACCTCGTCCGCTTTTTTCCTTGCTGCCGGGAGGATGATCATCTCGTCGCGTATTGTCCCGTGACCTGATGGCAGCGAAATGGCAGTGGCCGGTCCGGTTGAACCATCTTCTGAGGCACTCTCGCGCCGTTTTGACCCTGACGAATGCTGGGCGCGGATCTCCCGAAGCTCGCCGAGCCGGGGAATGTTTTCGAGACCAGAGAGCATGATAATGATCGCAACGTTCTTGGTGTTCACAACCGGGTAATCCCCGGAACGGGTTTCAAGGCCGGCAATGGACCGGTCGATCCATTTCCTGACTGTCATGAATCCTTTCATGGAGAGTTCCTGCGAGGGGCCGGCAATAAGGACGAGTGCCTTATGGGCGCTGGTCATATCGCAGGGGGTGGAGATCTCGTGATAGATTGCCTGTTTTGCAAGGTCTACAATGCGGGAGGCTTTTTTCTTGTTCTCTTCGTCAAAAACCCCCTGTGGCCGGAACTGGGAGAGGAAAGCGAGCGGGTTGCTGGGCAGAGAATCGACCGCATATCCGATGGTGATAAATCCCATCCCTTTCATGGTGTTGAGCACCTCGCCGGAATCCAGGACAACCTCGGCAAGGTCGATCCCCCCATCTGCCTTGAACTCCCCGGCCCGGAGGATCAGGCTGATCCGCCGGACAATGCCCTCGTTGAGGAGCTGGTAGGTAGCAAGTTCCGGTGACAGTTCCGGCTCATCCTTGGCAAGACCCAGCCGGTGGGCAAAACTTTTTTCCTTTTTTGCCATCGTTTTCTTCCGTGCACGGGTCTTCTTATACCACGTCTCGTTATCGAACAGGATCATTCCGTCAAGAAGGGGCGAGAGGATATCAATATCATCGGCAGCCTTTGCCGACCGCTTCTCCCCTTCGGCAAGACAGGGCAGCGTGACCAGCCCGAATATCGGCTCCACGATAGAAGAGCGCAGGCCGGTTATGACGTGGGGTGCGATATCGGTCATTCCTCCCCCAAGCCCGAGGCATATGAATATCGCGTCCGTTTCCCCGCTCTCAAGATTGTGGACGTGGGAAATGATGTCGGCGATGTCGATCGTTACGGTACCTTCAGAGCCGGAGTCATGGTCGGAAATCTCCGGATCTATTGCCGGAAAAT
>DUHF01000090.1:4032-4999 GCA_013331015.1 Methanoregula sp. | reverse complement strand
CGGCAACCGAATCGATCTTCTCCACCCTGCCGCTGAAAGGCAGCCGGGTGAAGTACAGGCTGATCTCGTCAGAGAAGGTGAAGGCGAGATCGGGGTTGAGACCGCTCTCTGCAAGGAGTGAGATACAGGTGGTGACCATTCCTTTGTGGAAGAACTCGTCAAAGGGTTTCTCAAGGCCGAGACACTCGGTCAGCCGGTGGAAGGTCCGCCCGTCGAGCCGTACAAAAACGGGGGGGAGGGCCGTGATTGCAGAAAAGATCTCCCGGTTCTCCATACAGGTACCATGTGCGGGAAAGAGAAGACAATGGGGGCCTCCCGCGTGCCGCCCGCCATATGGTATCTTATTCTTCGGATCCGCTGCCACCGGCGAATGCACCGGGCAGGTGGCGAATCAGGACAATGTCGTCAATGGCGCTGATGATCCGGTAGGGGATCTTGAGGCCCTTGAAATTCTTGAGCTCGAAGAGCTGGTCGTTGACTTTGCCAACCACGACGGAATCGATCTTCTTTCCGTCAACATCAATGACCACATCCTCGACTTCTCCGATAAACATACCTTTCTCGGTATAAATCTGCAGACCGAATAAATCTGTAATCTGGGCTTCCATCGTTATCAGATGAAAGTATATACTTAAGAGTTAAAAAGATAACCCATTATCATGGACGGATCGTTTCGAATCGGGCATTTATTTGGTATTCCGATCCTGATCCACTACACGTTCCTGCTGGTCATCCCCCTTTTTGCATGGATCATCGCCAGCCAGATCCTGCTCACGGTCGATATGCTCTTTGGACTTTTCGGGGTCCCCATTGATACCTCCCTCCTTTCAGCAGGATTCATGCCCTGGGTGCTTGGCGTTGTCGTCTCGCTCGGACTGTTCATCGGGGTGCTCGTCCACGAGCTCGCCCACTCGCTGGTTGCCCGGAGCAGGGGGATCGGGATCACCAGCATCACGCTGATGATCTT
>DUHF01000090.1:0-4002 GCA_013331015.1 Methanoregula sp. | reverse complement strand
GCAAGCCTGGTCTTTGGTATCATCTGCTGTGCCTTTGTGTACATCATCCCGCTGGCAGTCAGCGATCCGCCCACGGCCGGGCTCCTCATCTTCATTGCCGGGTATCTTGGGATCCTCAACATCATCCTCTGTTTCTTCAACCTGATCCCGGCCTTTCCCATGGACGGCGGCAGGGTACTCCGGGCCTGGCTCGCCACCCGGATGCCGCTCCACGAGGCGACCCGGATCGCTGCCAATGTCGGCAGGGGGTTTGCAGTCCTCTTCGGCATTGTCGGCCTTGTCACTTTCTCGCCGTTCCTGATCCTGATTGCCCTCTTCATCTACATCGGGGCGGGCATGGAGTCGACGGCGGTAAAATACAGCCATCTCCTGCAGGACGTGACGGTGGGCTCGATGATGAGTACCCCGGTTACCACCGTCCCGCCGAACCTGCCGGTCAGCCAGGTGGTAGATATGATGTACGCGAGCAAGCATCTCGGTTTTCCGGTGGTGGAACGGGACACGCTCATTGGCATCATCACGCTTGCCGACTTAAACCGGACTTCGCCTATCGACCGCGATGCCATGCAGGTGCGGGACGTGATGAGCCGCGAGGTGATCACCCTCCCGCCCACGGCGCCGGTCATCGATGCTCTCCGCATCATGTCGTCCTACGATATCGGGCGGATACCGGTGGTCCTGGATGGCAGGATCCTCGGGATCGTCACCCGCACCGATATCCTGAAAGTCACGGAACTCCGGCAGATATAGACTACCGGTGTTTTAAAAAAAAAGGATCAGTTCCTCTTCTTATACTCAAAGACCTGGTCGAAGCACCGGTACGAATCCCCGTTGTAGAAGTTTGTTATCACCTCGACCCGGTCGGTCATCGTGGTCCCCTGCACGGTAACCGAATCCCCGATCCGGGCGGGTTTCCACGACTTTGTCAGGACCTGCCCGTCCGACCGCGTCACCGTAATAAGCGTCGAGGCAATCCCGTTCAGGCCGGGACCTCCCGAGAAGGTGACCGTGACAATCCCGTTGACGGGGCTGCGCTCAACCTGGTAGACCACATCAAGGTTGACGGGGAGTCGCTGAGTGGTCAGCGTCTCAAAAGCCTCTACTGTATTATCCGAAGTTGTTGCCGGCATTGTTGATGCAGCCGTCGCCGTGGCATCGGTAGCCGCTCCGTTCCCGCCATCGGCAGAGGTACCGGAGAGCATGGGGAGGACAACGAAGATGGCGATCGCGGCGATGATGAGAAGCCCCACGATCCCGGCAATGATCAGGGTCTTCGAGGAGGACCCGGCACCTGATGGTAACGCCAGCTCCTGAATTGGCTGAAGGGAAGCCGGTTCTGGTACCGGGATTTCTTCTGCCGGTTCCTGTGCCCGGGTTTCCCCTGCAAAAACGGGTTCCTGTGCGGGAGCCGGTTCTGGTTTGACAGGGGGTTCACCAGGAACAAAAAGAGTGTTTTGTACGGGCTCCGGTTCTGGTTCAGGGATGGAGATCTCTTCTGGTTTGGAAGGAGGTCCGGGGGATTCTGGTTCTTCCGGAACCGGAACGGTGGCGGGTGCCACAGTTACCAGTGCGGAAGGCGTTACAGGTTTTCCGCAGGATTCGCAGAACCTGACCCCGGGTGTGAGCGGTGCCCCGCAATGAGGGCAGACCGGGGCCTGTTCAATTCGTGCTCCGCAGGTCTCGCAGAACTTCACTCCCGGCGTTAATGGCTGGTGACAGTGGGGGCAGGTTGGGGAGGAAGTTGAATTCGGGGGCGTCATGGTTGAGATCCTCGTTCGTGAAAATGTTCACTCATATTTTTTATATTCTCCGATCGGGTTCACCAGCCGGATCATGGTATCCGCGACCGGTTTCTGCGAATATCCCCCACAATAATCGACATTTTAAACGTCCAAAACTGCAGTCCTGGATCGGATCCATTCCCGGTACAGACACCAAATGGAAAATCTGGAAAAATGGGGGAAAACAGAGGTTACGGAATGATCTGCAGGTAAAAATAATCAAAAATAATCGCGGATATGCCCAGGAGAATGCAGATGACCCCGATTTTGTTCTTCTTGTACAGGACAAAGGCCCCAAGGAGAACTGCGATCATCCCGAGGAGGTAGGGGAGGATGAAGAACGCGGTGACTCCACACAGTGCCCCAAGGACGATTGCTATCTTTCCCGTTGTGGATATTCCGGTTCCCGGATTGGAAACCGGGAGAACAGGGGCTTGCGGTACGGGCACGGGTACTGCAGGGGCGCCTGAATGTTCGGTAACGGGTGCCTTACGCAAGGCGTTTCCGCAATTCTTACAGAACTGGTTGGTATCAGGATTTTCTGTGCCGCACTCGCCGCAAAACATACTCTCACTTCCTAGTGTCCCTTTCTAGACAGGTAAGATATGAATATTGTTACTTACATCCAATATACAAATCAGATTTCAGAATCTTTTTCTCTCTCGGGATGAACTCCCTTTCATGGAATGCCGCAGTCTTACCCCAATTCTCCTCCTCCTCCTCCTTTGTAGCGGGATAGTGGTCCCGGCCTTTGCCATCGATTCCCAGGAGATCAAGGCAAAGGAGGAGGCGCCCGGTCCGGTTTATGTAGTACCAGACCTCCTCCAGGTGCAGTCGAAAGCCACATGGGGGCCGCAGGACTGGAAGAACTATGGAGATAAACTTGTTCATGATGCTAATATGCAGGATCTTATCAATGACCCGGGGTCTTCGGGATTTGGCGCAGGAGCCCTGAGTATTGTCGGTTCTTCGGATCCTACCGATATGCGATTGAATGCTCTCAAGGCATACGAACAGGGACTCAAGAGTACAGATCCCGGTTCAGCAGATGAGATTACGGCAGACCTCTGGAACAGCAAGGCATTGATCTACCAGAAATTAGATGCCAACAATATGGCTCTCGAAGCGCTGGACAAATCCCTGCAGGCATCTCCTTCAAAGGACATGAATTACGTCGGTAAGCTGGAGAACAAGGCCGCCATCCAGAAATCTTTAGGTATGACTGCAGAAGCGAAAAGAACCGAGGAGGAAGCCCGGAATCTGGAAGAGAAGATCAACCGGCAGCGGGGGGGAAAAGAAACCGCGCCGCTCTCCCTTGCGGTCATGGTTATGGGAGTACTCGGTGCGGTGACGCTCTTTACCCTGAGGAGACGCAGGTCGTCTCCCGAATAATCCCTTTTTTTGCAATCTTGAGACCGCATTTGCCAGTAATCTTCGGCACCCGAATTCCGACCGGATCCGTTTTTTTTTGGGCCGGCCCGTGACCAAATTATTGCAGGAATGACGGGGTACAGGAGAATCCCGGGTCAGTCCAGGGTAAAAATCCCCGCCATTTTTTTCCCTGACGGGTGCATACTATGCCGGTGATCATGATGACGCGAGAACTCCGTAATTATGATGCCGCGGCAGCCTCGTGGGACACGAACCCGTACCGGGTCCGGCTGGCAGAGGATGTGTGCCGTGCCATCGGCGAGCGGGTCCGGCTCAGGCCCGACATGGACGTCCTTGAGGTCGGTTGCGGCACGGGGCTTCTGACCCTCCTGCTCAGGCCGCAGGTACGGTCTATAACCGGCATTGACAGCTCGAAAGGGATGCTCGGGGTTCTGGATGAAAGGATCCGTGAGCAGGGCGTCACGGGTGTCACCACACGACTCATGGACCTTGAGGCACCTGATCCGTGGGAGGGGAGGTATGACCTTATTGTCAGCAGCATGACACTCCACCACATACGGAACGTGCCACGGCTGCTGCACCTGTGTTCATCGGCCCTGAAGCCGGGTGGCACCCTTGCCGTAGCCGATCTTGACACGGAGGGGGGCATATTCCACCGGAAGACCGAACTGGTGTACCACAACGGGTTCGACCGGGCAATCCTTGCAAAGGAATTCCTTGATGCCGGTCTGCATAAAGTACGGAACCGTACCGCCGCGATGCCGGTCAAGCCCGACGGTAACGGGGAGCTGCGGTGTTTTACCGTGTTCCTCATGACAGGTGAGAAGCC
>DUHF01000057.1:2571-8572 GCA_013331015.1 Methanoregula sp. | reverse complement strand
AAGCCCTTAATGTACGGCTGGTCCTCCACCAACTGCGAGGCCCAGAGCGTTGGAAACGAGATCGCCGAGATCTCCAAAGCCTGTTGTGACAACACCGCAGCAGTCTGCCACGGGACAACCCTGATTGCAGTCCAGGACATCGGTCTTCCGACCTGTACCCTTGGGGAGGTCAAGAACCGTGCCGACCGCGTCATCTTCTGGGGATGCAACCCGGCACACGCCCACCCCCGGCACATGTCCCGGTACTCCATCTTTCCCCGGGGTTTCTTCACCGGCAAGGGACAGATGAGCCGCAAACTTGTCGTCGTTGACCCCCGTGTCACAGACACCGCCAAGATGGCAGATATGCACCTCCAGGTCCAGCAGGGCCATGACTACGAGCTCCTCTGTGCGCTCCGTGTTGCCCTCAAGGGCGAGTGGCTCCCAGACACCGTTGGCGGTATCCCCCAAGAGAAGATCCGCGAGGTCGCAGATATCTTAAAGAGCGGCCGTTTCGGGATCATCTTCTTCGGCATGGGTGTCACCCAGTCCCTCTCCAAGAACCACAACATCGATGAGGCGATTGCCCTTACCAAGGATCTCAACGAGTACACGAAATACTCGATCATGCCGATGCGGGGCCACTACAATGTTACCGGCTCCGGCGAAGTCTTTGCCTGGCAGTTCGGGTTCCCGTACTCTGTTGACCTTACCCGTGGCTTTGCCCGTTACAACCCGGGCGACTCGAGCTCGATTGATCTCCTGAACCGTGGTGAAGTCGATGCGATGTTCACCATCGGCAGCGACCCGGGAGCGCACTTCCCGATCAGCGCCGTTAAACAGATCGCCAAAGTTGACTCGGTCTGTATCGACCCGCACCTCACCCCGACTTCAGGTGTCTCCAAGCTCCACGTCCCCGTTGCCTTCAACGGTGTTGAATGCGGCGGTAACTGCTACCGTATGGACAACGTCCCGATCGACTGCCGCAAGGTTGTCGAGCCGCCAGAGGGGATGCTCACGGACGAGCAGTTCCTCGTCATGGTTCGTGACCGTCTCAGGAAACTCAAGGGGGCAGCATAACATGTCTGAATATATCATCAAGAACGGCCACGTCTTTGACCCTGTACAGGGCATCAAGGGCGACAAGAAAGACATCGCAATCAAGGACGGAAAGATCGTCGACAAGGTTGGATCCGGTGCAAAGGTCATTGACGCGAAGGACAAGACCGTCATGGCAGGCGCAGTGGAGATCCACGCCCACATTGCAGGGCCCAAGGTCAACCTCGGCCGCATTTACCGTCCCGAGGACAAGCTCTTCAGCTGCACCCCGACAAAGGGCATGGAGCGGATGGGCAGCGGGGCATCGATCCCGACCACCTTCAAGACCGGCTACGAATATGCCAAGATGGGCTATACCACGGCAATGGAAGCTGCCATGCCCCCGCTCTTCTCCCGCCACGTGCACGAGGAGATCCGCGACACCCCGATTATTGATGAGGGTGCATTCCCGGTCTTTGGCAACAACTGGTTCGTCCTTGAGTACCTCAAGAATCAGGAGATCGAGAACACCGCAGCCTATATTGCCTGGCTCCTCCGCGTTACCAAGGGATACGCGGTCAAGGTCGTCAACCCCGGCGGCACCGAAGCATGGGGCTGGGGACTGAACTGCCTCACCGTCAACGATCCCGTCCCGTACTTTGACATCACTCCGGCGGAGATTGTCAGGGGTTTAATGGAAGCCAACGAGTACCTCGGCCTCCCGCACTCGATGCACATCCACCCCAACAACCTCGGGAACCCCGGATGCTACGAGACCACCCTCGACACCATGAAGCTCGCTGAGGGCATTAAGACAAAGAACAAATTCGGCCGCGAGCAGGTACTTCACCTCACCCATACCCAGTTCCACTCCTATGGTGGCACCAACTGGGGTGACTTCGAGTCCAAGGCCAAAGAGATCACGGACTACGTCAACAAGAACAAGAACATCACCATCGACACCGGTAACGTCACCCTTGACGAGACCACCACGATGACGGCGGACGGCCCGTTCGAGCACCACCTCACCGGCCTCAACCACTTAAAGTGGGCCAACTGTGATGTCGAACTTGAGACCGCAGCCGGTGTCGTGCCGTACATCTACAGCCCGTCCATCTCGGTCTGTGCCATCCAGTGGGCAATCGGTCTTGAGATCCCCTTAATGATGAAAGACCCGATGCGCTGCTACATCACCACTGACCACCCGAATGCAGGACCGTTCACCCGGTACCCCCGCGTCATCAAGTGGCTCATGAGCAGGAAGGCCCGGGAAACCCAGATAAACGCTTTCAAGCACAAGGACAAGGTTCTCTCGCAGACCAGCCTCGGTTCGCTCGACAAGGAGATCTCGCTCTACGAGCTCGCCCAGATGACCCGCGCCGGCCCGGCCAAGTCGCTTGGCCTCGCCTCCATGGTCGGCGGCCTCAAGCCCGGCATGGATGCCGATGTTGCTGTGTATAACTTCGACCCCGAAAAGCCGGTTGCAGATCCTGAAGAGATCGAGAAGGCATTCAGCCGCTGCGCTGCCGTCTTCAAGAGTGGTGTGCAGGTTGTCAGCAACGGTGAGATCGTTTCAAACGGCCACAAGCGCACGCTCTGGGTTAATGTCAAGGCAAAAGAGAACGCGCAGGTTGCCCGCGACATCAACGAGAAGTTCATCAAGTACTACAGCATGACGCAGAACAACTACGAAGCGCTCGGGCACCACTTTGTGCCGAACCCGTACGCCATTGAGGTGGATGCAACCAACTGAGGTGGAGAAGAATGGAAACTGTAACCATTACCATGAAAAATGCGCCTGCACTGTATCTTGAAGCAGACACCATCTCCCCCGATGCATTTGCCGGCAAAAATGCGGCAAAGATTGCAGAACTCCCGGTCTTTGAGGGAAACAACCCCTCAACCCTCGGCAAGTACTTCGAGATCAGCGGCAGCGCGGGTGCGACGGCTGCTGACACGAAGATCGTTGTCAAAGGCGACGTGAAGAAGGTCAAGTATCTCGGCTTCAAGATGACCGATGGCGAGATGGTCATCGAGGGCTCCGCTGACCAGTACGTCGGTGCCTGGATGAAGGGCGGCAGGATCCTTGCAAAGGGCGATGTCGCAGCCTTCGCTGCAACCGCCATGAAAGGCGGGGAACTGATCATCGAAGGCAATGCCGGCAACTACCTCGGCGCTGCCTACCGTGGCGACTGGAGGGGCATGTCCGGCGGGAAGATCCTTGTCAAGGGCAATGCCGGTTCCGATACCGGGATGTACATGCTCGGCGGCGAGATCGTCATCAACGGTGACAGCGAAGTCCATGTTATGACCCACGCAGAGGGCGGAAAGGTTGTCATCAAGGGCAATGCCAAGAGCAAGCTCGGTGGCCAGATGGTGGACGGAACCATCATCGTCTTCGGTTCCATCGATGTCATGATGCCCGGCTATAAGCCAAATGGCGAAGTCGAGCTCGAAGTCGACGGCACCAAGGCAAAATTCGCCCACTTCATTGGCGATATGGGCGAGCGCCACAAGAAGAAGAAAGGCGTTGTCGTATACGGCAACCTGTACAAGAAGATCTGATCATCTTTACCAATTTTTCCTGTTCAGGCACACTTGTCAGGGGCCCGTTCGCCAAAAAAATGGCGGACGGGCTTTTTTTTTAAAATGCCGATGGGGTCAGAATGCCCCCATAATTTAAAAAGAATACCTGCCGCCGCCCGCGACAGCCTCAATCACCGCTTTATACTCAATCCATCAAGGGTTTTTTTGGTTTTCGCTGCAGGGATAACGTTGTCATCGCATCTGTGGGCAAACTTCCGGTGGCAGCAAAGACTCGCAAATGAGCCACAGGCGAGGGCAACCACCATTAAAAAAAACCGAACCGTTACGCGGGGAAAAAGGGATCTATACTTCCATCCCTGCCTTACTCGCTTCATCCACGACCGGCTTTGCCTCCGGGATTTTCTTTATGATCTCCTCCCGGAACTTGTCGAAGTGGAGATCATCCAGCTGTTCTGATAAAAGACGACCGCTCCATGCCCGGCGATATACCCAGTCCACAATCTTATCGATAACAAAGAGAACCTGCTCCTCGGTCTCGACCGTGAGGAGGCTTCGCCCGATCTTCGGGTGCCGTCCGCGCCTGCCGCCAACCGTTATTAAGTAGTGGCGGTGCTCGGGTTTGACAAGATCATAGTGGCACGACTGTACGCAGACGCCGCACTGGACGCATTTTGCCTCGTCGAGCACCGACAGGCCGTTTTTGATCTTGATCGCGTTCTCCTTGCAGTAATAAACACAGTTCCCGCAACCGGTGCAGAGCCGTTCCTTTGTCCGGATGGGTTTGATCCTGCCGATGACCCCTATCTCGTTGAGCATCGGGCTTGTACAGGCATTCGGACAGCCGGAGATGGCGATCCGCATCTTGACCGGCATCTCTTTTCCAAAGAGTTTCGCGTCAATCTTCGTTGCAAGGCTGATGGTATCGATATTGGCAAACTTGCACCGCTCTGTTCCCGGGCACGCGATGATATTGACAATCTCGTCCTTTTCAGAGCCGATAGGTGTCCCGTTCTTGTCAAGGGCTTTTGCGATCTTTTTGAGATCTGCGCCTTTGACGTGCGGGATCTCCAGCGTCTGCCGGGTGGTTGCATGGACATTGCCATTCCCATACTTTTTTGCCAGCGTGGCAATCCCCCGGAGATGGTCCACGGAAAATACCCCGGCCGGTGCCCGGAGCCGGACCGTGCAGTAATCAGCGTCCCGTTCGGTTATGACGCCGCCTTTCATATGAATGCCAGTTTCTATCCGCATCGTATATGTACAGTTGAAGGATCGGGTAATTAATGCTCGGGTCCTGCCAAAGGGTCTCAGACAGCAAAGAGCTCAGTAGTAGGAGAGCTGGCCGGTTTTTGTAGTATTCGTGGTCACATCCGGGAGGATTCCCGGCGGGTTTCCGGTCGCTGGATCGATGAGCAGGGTCACCGATCCCCCGGGAGCAGTGGTGGATCGTGTGGTAACGAGGGTCCCGTTTACGTAGATCTCTACGAGCAGAAGATCAATCGTGTAATCCTGCTTCTCAACCGAGACCTGGACAAGCCCGTTATCCCGGAGCATGCGAATCCGTTTCTCCCCGGAACCCGAGAACTGCTGCAGGTATCCCGGATTTCCGGCCTCCCCGGAATAGTATGCCGGGGAGGTTATCCGCACCCAGGTTCNNTCCTCCGGGACCACGGATGGGATGAGGCCAGGTGCCGGAGTGAGAGTCGTGACCGGAATTGTTGTGGGTGGGGTAGTGGTGAACGGCTCATTTCCCTCCAGTGATATGCCTGAGGGCGGCATGAACAGGATTACTGCAATCAGCAGCAGGATGCAGACGGCTGCGGCTCCCGCGACGATGGGCAGGATACCCGGCCGGCCTGCTGGTGGATCTTCGGGTTTTTTGTCTGCAGGAGCAAAGGGAGCCTCCGGCTCTTCGGATCCGCCGGAGGCCAACGGATCCGCCTCTTTGCCGGGGGACTCCACCACGACTTTGTCCTGGATGCGATCCGGTGTGACAACCTGCACCTCCGGTTCTGCCTCTTTCGGTATTTCTTCAACGGGAGCTGAAATGTCGCCGCCATCCGCAACCGGATCCGGCAGGGTCTCCGTGATCTGTGACGATCTCATCACCCCGCGTTCAATCTCCTCAAAGACCGGCAGATGGTCTTCAAGAGCCGGAGAGGGAAGTATTACCGGCTGCTCGGGGGGTACGGGGACCGGCGATTCATTCACCTCTTCCGGTAATGATGACGTGCGACGAATGGGGGTGTCGCAGGGATGATCCACCTCTTTTGGAGGAACCTCATCCCCGGTAGCCACCGGAGGGATCCGTACCTGTTGGTCGCCGGTCAGGGATCGCACGGCAGCAAGTATCGAAGCGGAGAGCGAATCGGGCGGAATGTGGATTTTTGCACCGGGGGATTCGCGGTTTACCGGTTGTTCCGGAGCATGTGTTTCA
>DUHF01000057.1:1801-2549 GCA_013331015.1 Methanoregula sp. | reverse complement strand
TCTTCGGGTTGTTCCTTGAGTTCAACCGGTTCTTTCATGGCCGGGTAAATTTTGGGGATTACCACCGGTTCCGGCTCGTCAATAGTGATCTCCGTCTCCCGTGGGGGTTCCGGTGCAGGGAAGTTTTCCGGGCGGGGCCGGGATATATCCGGGGCAACCCAGCGTCGGACCGAAGGGCGCATCCCCGAACCGGCAGGTGCAGTTTCGGTTGAGATGTGCTCTGCCCGGCTGGATACGGAGAGCTCGATGAGTTTTTTTACCCAGTTGTCCCGGTCATGTTTCCGGCTCTCCAGCGGTTCCTGCATAAAGGTGAGGATACTTGTTTCCGGCGCATCCTCATCCGGCTGCTGGTGAGTGAGGATGATGACTGGTTCACCGGTTGCAGCCTTCCCGCTCCGGACTGTACTGACCCCGGCAAGAGAAATGACACGGGGCGCATAGCGGGCATTTTCGCTGTCGGTGAGGATCAGCTGCCGGGTGGTGAGCATAGCCTCCCAGATGACCCTGTCAAGACTCACCCTGTCCGTAGTCAGGACAATGGATTCACCGCTCATCAGGTAGGGTCCGCTCATACCAGCCTCTTCACCGTTCTTTAGATCCGTGTGCGCTCCGGGCAGATATGCTTTTTAGGTGAATCCTGCAGGGTATCAGCAGAAAAAAAAGGAGAACCGGGGGTTATGATGTCTTGAGGTTGACACTCATCTCCAGGGTTCCGCCGGGCTTGGTCATGGTTGCGGACTTCACCATC
>DUHF01000057.1:0-1766 GCA_013331015.1 Methanoregula sp. | reverse complement strand
CTTGACTGCCAGCTGGAAGAACTGGTTGCCCGTGCCGGCAATCTCCCGGAATCGGCCCGGTGCACCGGCGGTTCCGGTGTAACTGCCGTCATATTTCACCTGCACCCAGACCCCGGTCTGCGGAACTGCACCTGCCCCTTGCGCGGGGGTGACGTCTGTTGTTTCAGGTGCCGGGGTGGGCGGTTCGGCTGTCATTTCAGCCGTGGGAGGCATGGTCATCAGGGGCGTTGGTTGTGGAGTTGTGGCAGGGGGCGGGGTCTGGGGGGTGAAAGCCGGGGCATAGAAGATGAACGCCACCGCGATTACGGCGATGATGAGCAGTATCGCAACCGCAATCCCAATCGTGCGGGCTTTCGATGCACCCGCTGCCCGGTTCCTGCGTTCGGAGAGTGACGGGCCCTTGACCCGGGTGCCTGCCGGGACAACCTCTTCAGCCTCCCCGGTTATGACCTCTTCCGGGATCGGTCCGGGAACCCATGGGGGGGACAGTTCCATGGCAAGCACGCCGGTTTCTTCCTGCGCTGTTATGCTCAGTTCACGGATCCGTGCGGCCCACTCATCCCGCTCGGCAACCCGATCTGTTCTTGGCTTCTGCGGAAAGACCATGTTGAGTGGCTGCCGGGTCCCGTCGGGAGTGACAATGGAGAGAGAGAGGACCGGATCGTTACCGGATTCATCTCCGATCGTGACGGTTTCGATGGCGGTAAACTGGATGTCCTGCGGAAGGATCCGGGGATGCGTCCTGTCAACGAGCATCAGGCGCTGGTTGGTGAGGATCGCCTCAGCGGATACCGTGTTGATGATCAGGTCATGCGCTGAAAGGACGATCGTTTCATTCGTGCTTAAATACGGGCTGCCCATAAGAAACCACATTCTGTTGTTTTCTATTGCGTTCTTAACAGCAATATCCCTTATGGGTGAAGCCATCCCGGAACCGACCGGAATTTTCGGGATTTTTCCCGCATTTGCAGGGCGTTTTTTTGCCAATGCAGCCTGGTAGCGCAACGAATTTCCAATCCGGCAAATTGATCATCCTTTTATACCCTTTCATTTCCACTGGAGCGGTTGCGATGGAACCTGCACAGCGTGGTGAAAAAGGATTCCCGTAAAAAAATAAAAAATGGCTTGAGCCGGCCTTTCTGGGAAGAAAAAATCGGGGTACGGATTTCACAGTTTGTTTTTCTGGAGAAAGAAGACCCCGATGCAAACAACTGCGATGGAGACTGCCATAAAGAGCATGTCAAGGGCTGAAGTCAGGTGCATCGAGAGCACCCGCTGGAAGAAGCTGACGATGAGGACCATGATGATAACCTTGATAATCTTGTTCTTGAGATCGTCAAGATTGGAGATCTCAAGCAGGGTATGGTAGGACTCCGAGCTCCGGGCAATGTCGATCTTGGAGATGGAGAGTTCGTATATCCCGAAACTGAAGATTAACAAAACCATCCCGATCAGGTACAGGTCAACGCCGCCAATGATGCCGCTGAGCAGGCCGGTATAATCGATCTCCAGGGGAAAGAGGTGGATCGAGTGGGAGATGCTTGCAAGGATCTCAACGGATCCGGAGATGAAGAGCAGCATCGAACTGATGGTCCCGAAAATTACCGCAAGAAGGACGATGAGCCGGGAGCTCCATAGTGCCGATTCAAAAATCCTCTCGTACGCGGGCTGTTCATCAGCGGTTTTTATCTTGTCATGGCCAGGGGAATCCATTCTTATTCTGGTACGTGCTTTTTTTATAAAGAGAATTCCGAATAACCTCACCG
>DUHF01000272.1 GCA_013331015.1 Methanoregula sp. | reverse complement strand
AATGCCGGAGATTAAAACACCGGTTTTATATGAATGCAGGTATCTGGTTTACATAACACGGTGCAGTATCCATGTTCTCGGTCCTCCTCATCGATGACGAACCCGATGTTCTCAATGTCTTCCGGCTTCTTGCAGAACGAGCCGGTGACATGGCCGTCCATACTGCAGGATCGGCCCACGAGGCGTTTGGCCACCTTGAGAAGAACCGGTACGATGCCATCATCGTGGATTTCGACATCCCCGAGATCAACGGCATCCAGTTCCTCAAGATCCTCCGGTCCCGCCGGGATACCACGCCGGTCATCTTCTTTACCGGTGCAGGACGGGAGCACACCGCCATTGAGGCTCTGAACAACGGGGCAAATTTCTATCTCAAGAAAGCCGACGATCCCCCCCACCACCAGTACCAGCAGCTGGTATCAATGGTCAAGAGTGCTGTTGAGGGTCACTACCTGGGAAAACGTGTGGGGACCTCACAGAAAGTGATCGAGGAGATGGTCCATTTCACTTCCGATCCGGCTTTTGCGATCGACCGCGACGGGAGCGTGATTGCCTGGAACGACTCGCTTGAGCAACTGACGGATATACCGGCCGCGGAGATGATGGGAAGGAGGGATTACGTGTATGCCGAACCCTTCTTTGGCATGCGTAAAAAGACCCTCCTGGACCTTGTATATGCCCCGGACGAGGAGATCAAAAAACACCAGTATATGCTGATAAGCCGGATCCCAAAAGGGCTGGTCATTGCGGTCACAAGGGGGAAGCGGAAAGACGGGCGTGAGTGGACTCTCTGGACCAAGGCGATGCCTCTTAATGACGCGCAGGGAAATTTTATCGCTACGGTCGGGACCGTCAGGGATGTCACGAACACGTTCAGCGATGTCGTCATCAAAGAGAAGGGGAGTCTCAACCCATTCGATATCCCCTCCGGAGAAACCACCCCTGTTGCATCCGGTGGTCTTATTGACAGGATTCTTGGGAAAGCCATGGCCCAGTACAAGGAAGGAGCCGTCCTGATGAGCCGGGAGAAGAACTACGATGGGGCGATCGCGGCCTTTGACCGGGCGCTGCAGATTGACGGGGACCTCGCCTATGCCTGGAATGATCGGGGAATCTGCTACCGGGCGAAGGGGGATCATACCATGGCACTGAAGTCCTGCCTGAAGGCTGTCGAGCTGGCATCGGAGAATGTCGAATGCCTCTATACCCTGGGTGAGACGCTCGAAACGATCGGTCTTTTGCACATGAACAGCAAGTATCTCGACTCCGCCATCCAGGTCTTCAAGATGGTGGCAAATATCATGCCCAACAACATGGCGGCATGGAACCACCTGGGTGTCTGCTATAAAGAGATGGGAAAGCCTGAGGAGGCCAAGTTCTATTTCGACCGGGCACGGGATATCAACCTCTGGAACAAGAATACCCCGACGCCCTGCAAGCGCAGCGAGTACTACTGATCCTCTCCCGGGCAATTACGCAAACGAGAACGTCTCGGGCACGAGCGTCTGGAGATCCACGACAACCGCGAGTGCCGGCGTCGGGTTCACGTTCATCTGCTTCTGGAACTTGGTCTGGGACTGCCAGGTTCCGGCATTAATGCCAAGGACTCCCCGGTAGGTTGTAATCCCTTTGATGTGGACATGGCCGGTGTGCAGGATCTCGGGCAGGGGATCGATGATGAGCCGGTCGGTTTTCCCGGCGGCAATCGGTGTCCTGCGCCCGTATGCCGGGGCAAGGTGGCGGCGGACGAGCATCTCCTCCATCATCTGCCCGCTCTTGTCGTACGAAGCACCGGGGATGAGGCCGATCATGTCATCAATGGACCGGCCATGGTACATCAGTACCCCCACCCCCTGCAGCCGGACGAGCGCCGGGTTCTCGACAAGGACGCAGTTGTCGGGGAACTTTTTTGTGAACTGCGGGGGAAGCACCGGCTGGGGCTCGGCGCCGCGGACAACGTCGTGGTTTCCGGGCGATATGATGATCTTCATGCGGGACGGCAGATCGCGCATCATCTCAGCAAACGCATCGTACTGTTCGTAGATGTTCCTGATGGTGAGTTCAGTCTCCTGCCCCGGGTAGATACCAATGCCGTCCACGAGGTCGCCGGCGATCAAAAGATACCCGAAGTCATTGTCGGAGAGCCAGTCAGCGAACCGTTTCCAGCTCTCCTCAAGGAAGGTGTCGCTCCCCACGTGGACATCGGAGATGAAGACCGCTTTCCCCGGCTTCTCGCTCTTGTAGGGTGCATTGTCAATCCGGATATCGGGCCGGTACAGGATCTCGGCAAAGAAGAGCTTGCCGTCGTTCGAGAGCTTGCCCTTGACCCCGATCACCTCATCGTGGATGATCTTCTCGGCATCAGCAAAGGCCGGTCGGTCTTTCCGGAAGAGTACTGAGATGGAGGATGAGGTATCTTCGATCTCGGCAATCCGGTGCCCGTTCTTTGTCGTACTGACGTCAACGACCATTCCTATGACGGTGCACTCTTCCTGCCGGTAGCGGGTACTTTTGGTGAGCGCCTCGATCGGCATGGCGCCGGCCCTTGCCCGGATCATGCCCCCGAGCCTGCTGTACCGGTCGCGGAAGTAGAGGAGGTAATCGCTCGTCCCGTTCACCGCGCCCGAAGTTCCGGCGATGCCGGATACCACTTCAACCTCAGGTTCGATGTTGAACCGCGTCCCGTCCCGCGTGGGGCGGACTCCGGGGATGTGCTTTGCGGAGACGACGATGGCGTCCTTTGGGACATTTGCGATGATGCGGTCGATCAGGTCCTCCTCGTCCTGCTCCAGGATGTAGCGCACCACTTCGGGGTGCACCTGGAGCTTGGTATCGAGAAACCGGTGCGTGATCGCCTTCGCATCGAGCATACCGGAATATCGGCGGCAGAGAAAATATAGCCTGTTGTTCCGGCAGGGAAAAATTTGTGCTGCAGGGCACGGGTTGATAACCCTGCCTCCCAAACCCTGTACTTGCGCGAACGGGGCAAAACAGCCATGGAAGAAGCGATCCTCTCAACGGTGGTACTGGGCTTTCTCATCGGCCTGACCGGGGCTCTTGCACCGGGGCCCACGCTGGTTGCCACCATCAACGCATCCCTTGCCGGGTTCCTGACGAGCGCTGCCAACCCTTACTTCTGGATCTGGTGGCTCTCGGTGGGAAGCGCTCTCCTCATCTCGTCCCTTGAAGGCGGGCTCATCCTTGCCGTTGCTTTCATGGCGGGCCACTGGGGTGCGGATACCGCGTGGTTCACCTTTGTCTCCACCGGCGTTGCACAAGGCAAGACAATCCTTTCCGATACAACCTATCACCGGATCATGATGGCCTGTGGGATCTTTTTGATCTTTTTCGGGCTGTACTATCTTGCCGGTCCCCTCCTGTCCCGCTAGGCAAACCCCGCATGGTTAATGTGGTGGGGATCCAACACTATTACCAGCAAAAGGACGATCCAGATGGCCGACCCCGCACCACCCCGCGACACAAAATCCCTGCTTCAACAGTTTTGCTCAAGCAACCACTGGGCAGTCTCGCTCGCCCGCGATCTCCTCTGGGTTGTTGCCGTGGTCGGCAGCATCGCATTGTTCCTCTACCTTGCCTGTGGAACCTGGCCGGCAGTCGTCACCATCGAGTCCGGCAGCATGATCCCCAACATGAACATCGGGGACCTTGTGGTGGTTGTCGAGAAGGACCGGTTCGGGGCGCTCCAGACCTGGGATGACGGGAAGGCGTCCGGCTACCGGAAATTCGGGGACTACGGGGACGTCATCATCTACCGGCCGAACGGGGTCACGGACATGTGGGCGTCGGTAGGGCTCCTGCCGCTTTCTCAGCAGCACCCGATCATCCACCGTGCCATGACCTGGACTGGGGCCGGGCAGCCGGTTCCCTTGTACATCAACCCGTATCGTGGCTCCGTCACCCCGACAGGGTACCTCCCGGTTGCGATAAGCGGCGAGACTGCGGATGGGTACCAGATTCTTGCCACACAAGGGATCGTGTCACCGCTCCCGAATTTCACTCATTCAGGCCGTGATGTGAGCTGGATGTCTCCGCGTGGGAACTATGTCCTGCCCGCAGACACCCTGGTTCAGGATTCCGGGTATGTCCGGGACACCGAGACGCTCGCATCCCACGGCGGGTACATCACGAAGGGCGACAACAACAACTTCAGCGACCAGGGATACCTGACCATTGACGGCATCGGAAGCGTCGAACCCGTGGAGAAGGACTGGGTCATCGGTAAAGCCCTCTTCACCGTTCCCTATGTCGGCCTCCTCCCGCTCCATATCGGGCCGGTCATCGTCATTGTCATCATCCTGATGGTGCTCCACGAGCTCTACCTCCGGAGAAAAGAGGATGAAGAGAAGAGAAAACCGCAGAAGAAGGGTAAAAACCGGCGGTAAGGTGGCTGACCATGGCAGACATAGCAACCCTCATATCCGATGTTCTGGAAGGCCACCGGCTCACGGAACCCGAAGCAACGCTCCTGATGAAAACCAAGGGGCGCGACACCCTTGCCATCCTTAATGTCGCAGACGAGATGCGGGAGCGCCGGGTCGGTGACGTGGTCACGTACGTGCGCAACCAGAACCTGCACGTGACCAATATCTGCAAGAACCTCTGCGGGTTCTGCGGGTTTGGCCGGAAGGCAACCGATGAGGGGGCGTACTGCCACGACAAGGCAGGGATCCAGGCGCAGGCAAAACTCGCGTACGAACGCAACGTCACCGAGATCTGCCTGCTCTCGGGTGTCCACCC
>DUHF01000164.1 GCA_013331015.1 Methanoregula sp. | reverse complement strand
TTAAATGTTCGCCTTTGGATTCCGGCTCGTGTATCGTGCACGGTATCCGCATAAAAAGATCAGAATTGGCCGGGCCGGGTAAATGCACGGAGACGAACACCGGTCCCCTGCCGGAAGTTCGCGCCCTGGATCGTGCACGAAGGTCTCATGGTCTTGGGGCTTGTCGTTGTGGACCGTTGTCGCAAGACCGCAAGACCGCAGGACCGGCTGCATACCACCGTCCAGTGTGCCCCGACAATAACCGAACGGATGGGTACCGGCTCATCAGGGAGGTCAGCTATCAGTTCTTTTAAGGATTGGATTATTACTCATGAAACGCTCCGGTAATTTTCAAGACATTGCATGACATTCTGGAGATCGGTATCTGCACAAGCATTATGCAGTTGCATCCGTTTCCCACTCGTAGAGTACGGTGCGATGGTTTATATGATTTATGCGCATATGAGTAATAAAAGGAGACGACAAAGATCATGAAAGTCTGTATCACATCACAGGGAACGACCCCGGATTCCGGCGTCGAGGAACGGTTCGGGAGAGCCCCCTATTTCATCATCATGGACACTGACACCGGATCGTTTGAAGCGGTTGAAAATCCCTATGCAGCTGGTGCCGGGGGCGTGGGACCAAAAGCTGCACAACTGGTAATCGACCACAAGGCAGGCGCACTCATCAGCGGGATGCTGGGCGGGAATGCAAAGGCAGTTCTGGATGCTGCCGGGGTTGTCCAGTATACCTGCAAGCCCGGTGTCGGAGTCAGGGATGCATTTGAAGCGTTAAAAAACAACACCCTTCAGCGTGTTGCATAACTGCCCCCACTGAGGATTCACAGGCAGACAACACGGGAGATAATGTGCATGAAACTCGCAGTAGCAAGCGGTAAAGGCGGCACAGGAAAGAGCATGGTGGCTGCAAACCTCGCTTTTGCTCTTGCGCAGACCGGGGGGATAACCCTGGTTGACTGTGATGTCGAAGAGCCCAATCTCCATCTCTTCTTCCCGGCCACGGCAACGACGAGGGACGTTTGCGTGCCGGTACCAGTGGTTGACAAATCGGCCTGCGATCTTTGCGGGAAGTGCGCGGAGTTCTGCCAGTATGGCGCACTCACCGTGCTGCCCGATCGCGTCCTCTTCTTTCCTGAACTTTGCCACTCCTGCGGGGGCTGTATGCTGATCTGCCCGAAGACGGCAATCCGCGAAGAGCCAAAACGGATAGGCACGCTCTCGACTTCAGCCCCTCTGCCCGGGATAAAACTCATCACGGGAACACTGGATTTTGGGGTTCCGCTCGCGGTGCCCATCATCAGGGAGGCAAAGAAGGAGGTCTGGCAGGATCCTGTTGTCATTATCGATACCGCACCGGGCACCTCATGTCCGGTCGTTGAAGCACTTGACGGGTGCGACGCCTGCGTCCTTGTAACCGAGTCGACCCCGTTCGGTCTGCACGATTTGCGGCTCGCCGTTGACGTTACTGCACGGATGGGAATCCCGGCCGGGGTTATCATAAACAGGAGTGATGGGAAGGACGAAGAGACCATCCGGTTCTGCGCGGATAACGANNCTGGATATCATGATGACCATCCCCTTCAGCCGCGAGATTGCCGCCATCCAGAACCGGGGCAATCTCCTGTGCCGGGTACAGCCTGAATGGCAGAAGGACTTTTTGGCCCTCTTCTGCAAGTGCCAGTCACTTGTCGGGGTGGACCAATGATCCGGCTTGCGGTCATCAGCGGTAAGGGGGGCACCGGAAAGACGATGGTAACCGCCGCACTCTCCCAATTGCTCAAAGGATCACTCGTGCTTGCTGACTGCGATGTGGACGCAGCAAACCTTGAACTCCTCTTAACACCCGACCTGATCCGTACCGACCCGTTCATGGGAATGAAAACCGCAGTCATCGATCCTGCACTCTGCGTGCAGTGCGGGGAATGCGAGGCGCACTGCCGGTTCGATTCGGTTGAGCGGGACGGGGATGCATACCACATCAGCCCGCTGCGCTGCGAGGGTTGTGCCGTCTGTACGATCGTCTGCCCTGCTGCTGCGGTTACCATGCAGCCGCGGCAGACCGGGGAGATCAAGTACTCAGAGACCACGCGGGGAAACCTCGTTCATGCCTGTCTCGTGCCGGGCGCAGGAAATTCCGGGTTGCTCGTCCATGCCGTGAAGAAGACGGCGCTGGAGCGCGACGGGCAGTGTGATCTCTTCCTCATCGATGGTCCACCCGGGACCGGCTGTCCGCTCATCTCCACCATCAGCGGCGTGGATGCGGTCATTATTGTTACCGAACCAAGTGTCTCGGGACTCCACGATCTCAGGCGGGTCGTGGAAGTCTGCCGCCAGTTCAGGCCCAAAATTTTTGTCGCCATCAACCGTTACGATCTTGACGTATCCCTCGCCCGGGAGATCGAGACGTGGTGCCAGGAGGAGAACATCCCCCTTGCCGGGAAGATCCCCTTCGATCCAGCGGTCATCGATTCGGTTCGGGCAGGCATCCCCCTCCCACAGGACAGTAAATCCCCCGCAGCAAAAGCCATTCAAATACTGGCAGCGTACCTTGAAGAGGAGCTGAAGCACCTTGGAAACCAGCGTTAATAGGGAAGAATGCTGCCGGAGGAGGGGGAGACCCCGGATGAACCGGTCCCTGAAAGGCGGGCCGGCCATGCGGTGTTACGCGCCGCAGTGCGAATCAGACAAGAAGGGTGAGGTGGTCTCGCTGCTGCCTGAAGAGATGGCAGCCTTAAGTCTCATCGATCTGCAGCAGATGGAGCAGGAGCAGGCCGCAGCCGTATTGGGGGTTTCCCGGAAGACCATCTGGCGGGACATCCACGAGGCACGGCGTAAGATTGCCGATGCGCTCATCAACGGCAAGACGATCCAGGTGGCAGAGTGCACGCGCAAACTCGAAGGACTCTGCCCGAAAAAGAATGACAATCTCTGCCCAAAAACCGGGGGAGGCTTCTGTCCACGGATTTCCAAGGAGGGGCACCGCAGTGACCCGGTGGAATAGCCACGGGGATGGTCACGGCCGGCAACAACCATGAGAAGAAAACACATCTTCGGACCGGTCCTCTCCCGCAGGCTGGGGCTCTCGCTTGGGGTTGACCTTATTCCGTTCAAGACCTGTTCGTATGACTGCGCCTATTGTGAATGTGGGCACACGACAGAAGAGACCATTACCCGGCAGGACTTTTTTCCCGCCTTTGAAGTGATGGCAGAACTCCGGGAGGTGCTTGCATCCCGCCCACGTCTTGATTCGATCACCCTGGCAGGATCCGGTGAGCCGACCCTTGCCCGGTCCCTCGGGCCAATCATCGCATGGGTGAAACGCGAGTATCCGGAGTACACCTTAAGTGTTCTTACGAATGGCAGCCTGCTGACCGACCGGAACGTGCGGGAGGAACTGCTTCCTGCCGACCGGGTCATCCCGACTCTTACGACCACGAACCAGCAGACCTTCGAACGCATCCATAACCCCCACCCGTCCCTGAGAATTGATGAGATTATCCGTGGAATGGAACAGTTCCGTGCGATATACAAGGGTGCCCTCTGGCTCGAAGTGTTCATCATTCCCGGGCTGAACACAACAGATGCGGAACTCGCGGGACTCAAAGATGCCATTTGCCGGATCAATCCGGATAATGTCCAGCTTAATACCCTCGATCGTCCTCCCGCAGAATGCTGGGTAGAGGCCGCCTCCAATGCGGAACTTGAGCGGGTTATCCAGGCTTTAGGCCGTACACGGGGTGTCGGGATCACCGGGCCACGACCCCCGGCCTCTGCAGCAGCGCAGGTGGAAACCGGAGCAACAGACCTGATACGCGCAACCCTGAACCGCCGGCCGTCAACCGTTGAAGACCTTGTAAGGACAACCGGCCTTGCCGGAGGTGAGGTGGCCAAGATCCTCGGCACACTTGAACGGGCCGGGGAAGTGTGTTCGAAGCGGATGGCACGGGGGGTATTTTATATGATCTGCCAGGAACCGGATGACCAGGAGCGCTTGTAAATGGACGTAACCATCCTTGTTGACAACACTGCGCTCTTCGACCGGATGTTTGTTGCAGAGCATGGTTTTTCTGCATACCTTGAGACGGAAGGAAGAAAAATCCTCTTTGATACCGGTTATTCGGATGCGGTCGTGAGGAACGCAGCGAAGATGGACATCGATCTCCTTGATCTTGACTATATTGTCCTCTCCCATGGGCATTTTGACCATACCGGCGGGCTCTGGCACATCCTCCACCGGTTCATGGAAGCGACGATCGAACAGACTGCACACCGTCTCCCGCGCCTTGTTGCCCACCCCCGCTGCTTCCTCCCCCGCCCCAAGCAGCCCATCGCAGACAATGGATCCATACTCACTGCCGATGCCGTGGAGAGAGCGGTGCCTCTTGACCTTTCAACAGGGCCGCTGCAGCTCACGCCCAATCTCTTCTTCCTTGGGGAGATCGAGCGCAGGTTCCCCTTTGAGGTCTTCGATCCCGGCCCCCGGCGGATCCTGCTTCCGGACGGGACCTCCGAAGAGGACCGGATCCTTGATGACTCCGCCCTTGTTTTCCGGGGACGGGACGGTCTTGTCGTCATCTCAGGATGCGCCCATGCCGGGATCTGCAATACCACTGATTACGCAAAGAAAGTCTGCGGAGAGAGCCGGGTGCAGGATATCATTGGAGGTCTCCACCTCACAAAGCCCGGGCCCCAGCTTGACGGGACACTCGCGTATCTCAAAGAACTCCGGCCAGCCGCCCTCCATGCCTGCCACTGCACATCGCTTGGGGCCAAGGTTGCTCTCGCGCAGGTGGCCCCCCTGCAGGAAAGCGGCGTGGGGCTCCGGCTGGAATTCCCTGTCCGGTAATCCGGATACGTATACTGTGGCCTGCGATGACGGAATTGACCTGCCCCTTTTGTTTCCCGGATAAGAACGACATAATTTTTCAAAATTCGTTGTGGTACGCGCGGTGGGATGCATTCCCGGCAACCCCCGGGCACCTGCTGGTGATCCCGTTCCGGCACTGCCCCGACATATTCAGCACGACACCGGAAGAACAGGCAGCCCTTCCTGAAATGCTCTTTTCTACACGGGCACTGCTTGAGGAACGGTTTACTCCTGCCGGGTACAATATCGTAATCAATACCGGTGCAGCCGCCGACCAGCGGGTCATGCACTGCCATGTGCACCTGATCCCGAGGTATAACGAAGAGAGCAAAAATCCACCCGGCGGAATCCGGGGGTTTGTCATGGAGCGCCCCTAAAAAGGTTCTGTAAAATGCGGATTACGGATCATTTCCGGTTTTTTTTATAACCGGTAATTCCCGCCCATGATCTTTATCGTCTTACCGTGCGTCAGCGCATCGGCAATCTTTCGCCGTGCGGAGATCACCAGACGGTGGAACGTCGGCTGCGAGATATCCATCATTGCAGCGCATTCGCTCTGGTCGTGCCCTTCAAGATCCTTGAGCCTGACTGCTTCAAACTCATCAACTGAGAGGACCGCCTCTTCAGGTTCGCTGCTGCCTGCCCGTGCAGGTCCAAATGACGTGAAGGCGGGCTCGTGGCCCACCCTCCTGCATCGTCGTCTTCCCGGCATTACTCAAGAGTAGTAAGCCGTTTGGTGATTTGTGTCTTTTCAGCCTCAATGCGTTTGAGTTCTGCTTCGAGGAGCTGCTTCTGTGCTTCCTTGCTTAACGGTTCGGGCTCCACGTAGTTGCCGTAAAATCCCGCGCCAAAGCCCCGGCCCCTGCCGAAACCCCGGCCGAATCCACGACCATACGCCATACCTCTTCCGCAGGGGCCCATACCCCTTCCCGTGCCGGGTCCATTGCCGGCCGGGCCAGTCTGATCTTGTCCTGGCATCTGTCTGCCTCGCTAAATGAATATATATTCACATATTCTTAAGTGCATTGGATCGGGCAAGTTACGGAACAAACCATGGCGATGTTCCATAATGACAATAGGTAAATGAAGAGGTATATCGAAACAGAATAAAACGGGATTGCCATGACCGCCCAGAAGACAGCCGACACCAGAAACCTCGTCCGGGTGGCCTTCTATTCCCTTCTGGTAAATGCCGGCCTGGTATTCATCAAGCTCACACTCTCGTTCTCAACGGGAAGTTTGTCGCTTGCAGCCGATGCCGTTCACTCCTTTATCGATATCATCGGTTCAGGCGCACTTATTCTTGGCATTATTATCTCGCAGAGAAAGAGCAGCAGTTTTCCCTATGGGATGTATAAAGTGGAAAATTTTGTTGCGGTAATAATTGCCCTCCTGCTCTTTGGCACCGCATATGAGATCGTGTACCAGGCACTCTTCTCCGCATCAGAAATCCAGAAGTTCAGCCCGTGGGTGCTCGTGCTGGTTGCAGCTCTTATCCTTGTCCCTTTCCTCTTTGGCCGCTATGAAATCCGCATGGGAACGCAGTTCAATTCTCCCGGGCTTATCGCTGACGGGAAAAATTTCACTGCCGATGTGCTCTCTTCAACCGTTGTCTTCCTGGGTCTTCTCGGGCAGTATATGCAATTTCCCGTTGACCGGATTGCCGCAATAATCGTCGCCATTTTTATCGTGAGAGCCGGATGGGGAATCCTCGTGAACGGTATGCGGGTTCTGCTCGATGCTTCGATCGATATTCAGACGCTTGATACCATCCGGTCAACCATTCTTGCCGATCCTGCGGTCGTGGAGATAAAGGTGATCATGGGCCGAAATTCCGGGAGATATGTGTTTGTCGAGGCCGACATCGTCATTAGGTCATCGGGTTTTAATCGGGCACACCAGATTAGTGAGCGGATCGAGCGTGAGATCAAACGGGCGGTTCCCAATGTGGACCATACCGTCCTGCATTATGAGCCCCCCCATACCACAAAAGTCCGGTACCTGGTCGCGCTTGCCGATCAAGAAGGATCGATCAGCGAGCATTTTGGAGAAGCTCCCTTTTTTGGCGTTGTGGATTTGAATACCGGGAGCAATGCGGTGGAACGGACGGAAGTGATCTCCAACCCTCACCAACAAGTGGTCAAGGGAAAGGGAATCATGGTAGCAAATTTTCTGGCCACCTTAAAACCGGACATTATTGTGACCCGGGAGGACCTCGCAGGTAAGGGACCGGGGTATGTCTTTGCCGATGCAGGTATTGAGACTGTACAGACCGACGCGGACACCATGGGATCATTCATTCAGCAGTCGGTCAAAAAGGCTGATCCGCAACAGGAATAACTGCGACCGGGATTTGCAGGAATTCCAATCCCGAGGGATCCTCAAAAAAAATATGAGGGGATATGAAAAGATCAGGTCAGCGGACTGCCTGATGATGACGGGACAGTTTGGTTTTTGTATAAAAGATATTTCTCTCTTGAGAAAAAGATACTAGTTTAAGATAGTTATTCAGGAGCACGGGATCATGGGTGAGCCAGTCAGAATCGGGATCATCATCTGCGACCGGTACCGGACCTGCGCCGGGGGCAAGTGCCTCCGTGCACTCCGCAACCGCGAAGGAGCATTTGAACGGTATAAAGATAAAGACGTGGAACTTGTCGGGTTTGCTACCTGCAACGGATGCCCCGGAGGGAACGTCGAATACGTCCCCCAGGAGATGAAGAACAACGGTGCCGAG
>DUHF01000098.1:7901-15687 GCA_013331015.1 Methanoregula sp. | reverse complement strand
AAAAACGCCTGGTGGCTGCGTTCGTCATTACCGTCATTGGCGTTGCAATTCTTGCCGGTGTGATCTTCCAGTTCCTTGCGATTAGTGGATTTATGGCATAGGTTCCTGCAGGGAACAACGAATGAGGTAAACAAAAATCTGGTGAACGCCATTGAAAGCACCGCGATCATCCGGCAGGCACGGCACGGTGCCCGTGCAGGGGCAGACAATCACGCCAGAATCCCTGCCATGGAACCCGCACCCGAAGTTTGCCGGAGTTTTTCTCCGGCACCTTGTTACCGGAAAAGATGCCGGGGGACGGTTGCGCCTCCATCACGTACGGATCGATCCCGGCTGCGCCATCGGGGACCATTCCCCTGCCGGGCAGGTGGAGATCCACGATGTCCTTATCGGTGAAGGGACCTGCACCCCTGCGGGAACCGTTTTGTCCTGTATCCCCGGTGTTGTTGGCGTCATGCCGGCCGTTCAGGTGCGTCGCGTCGAGGTGGGAAATAAAGATCTGCTCCCGCCGGCAACATTTGTGTCCCCGCTGGTATGAGATCCTTCCATGACAAACCAGGTAATGCGATGATGCAAAGATACCCAAGTATTAATATCATGGAAATCAACAAGTGATTCAATTAAAATTGAAATTCCTTCCGGAAACAAAAAAATCGCAGACTATGAGATGAACAGAATATGACAGATCCTATTATCGGCTCACTCCTGCTCGGCTGGACGACACTGCTCGAATACTTATCAGAGCATGTCGTCACCTGCCTTGTCCCGGCATTCTTCATTGCNNGGGGCCATTGCGGCATTCATCAAAAAGGATGCCATCCTGAAATACTTCAGCCCGGAGACGAAGAAGACCACCTCGTACGGGATCGCGTCGGTATCAGGCACCGTTCTTGCGGTGTGCAGCTGCACAATCCTCCCGATGTTTGCCGGCATCCTCAAGAAGGGCAGCGGGCTTGGACCGGCGATCACCTTCCTGTACGCAGGCCCGGCGATCAACATCCTTGCCATCGTTTACACGGCAAAGGTGCTCGGGTTCGAACTCGGTGTTGCCCGTGCGGTTGCAGCGGTCGTGCTCTCCATCGTGATCGGCCTCATCATGATGAGCCTCTTCCCGCAGCAGGACGAGGAGACGAAGAAGACGCACGCGGCGGCCCGTCGTGCGGTGATGGCGCAGGTGGACACCCGGCCGAAATGGGTAATACCGGCGTTCTTTGTCTTCCTGGTCGCGATCCTCCTTGTTGGCACCTCAGCGCTCGATGTATTCTACCGGCTCCTGATCGTGTACTTCCTTTCGATGGCTGTCGCATTCCTGCTGATCTACTACTTCACCCGCGATGAGACCACCGACTGGGGGCTTGAGATCTGGGACTTGACCAAGAAGATCTTCCCGATCCTTGTCATTGGTACGTTCGCGCTCGGGGTCCTTGCCTACTTCCTGCCCCCGGAGACGTTCAAACCGTTCATTGGCGACAACTCGCTTTCGGCAACGTTCCTTGCCGCGATCATCGGCGCAATCCTGTACATGCCCACGCTCCTTGAGGTGCCGGTCATCGGGACAACGCTTGGGTATCTCTCGGGATCGATGGCCAAAGGTCCGGCCCTTGCCCTGCTCCTGACCGGCCCGAGCATCAGCCTCCCGAGCCTGCTCGTTATCTATCGGATCATCGGTGCGAAGAAGACACTCACGTATGCCGGTCTCGTGATCGTATTCTCGACTATCGCCGGGTTCATCTTCGGGAACTTCTTCTGAGGCACAAGAATGAGCGACGACAAACCCTGCTGTGCGGCTGATGCCCTGCGGCGAATCCGGCAGATCCCGGTCAACGGGATCATGACCGGGATCACGATGCTCGACGAGAGCATTGCCGCCGTGCGGGAACAGAATCCTGGGAGCGATGCGGCAGTCCGTGAAGCGCTGATGAAGAAGATCAGGATCTACAATTATATCCCTCCGGGTGTTGCGGAAGCATATACCCGGGCGATCATGGAAGAGTACAAAAAGAGCATCGCAAAAAACCACGAGCAATCTCCGGATTAATGGGCAGGCTTTGCGAAATGTCATATCAATAATGGTTCAGAAGAGGTCTGGTACTCATGCCCGGTGACACAAAAGAAAACAACGAAACGCTGAATCGAAGGCTGGAATACTTGGTACCCCTGTTCAGTTTCGGGGGTGCATTTTTTGGGATCCTCATCTGGATTTACGACATTGCAGTAGATGTCCATATCTCAATCATCGGATCCCTGCTTGCTTCCTGCGTGCTCGCGTATCTTGCATGGCTCCGGCCAAAAAAGGACCTTGTTGCGCTGACAACGCCCCTCTACTCCATCATATTTCTGGGATTTCCCCTCGATGCCCTGTCGACGGTTGTTCTTGAAGTATTGTATGCCGTGAGCCTCTCTCTCCTGCTCGTGCGGCTCAAACGCAGGTTCGGGGTTTCAGCCTCAGTTTCGAATATACCCGGTGATCTTGCCAAACCCATCAGCCGGTATATGGAAAAAATCCCTGACGTGCTCAAAAACGTGTCACAGGAATCCGGCCATGCGGCCGCATTGGTTGTTATCCGGTTCGCCCGTGGAGATTTCCATGATGCAGCGGGGGCTGCTGGTCTGGAGATTGCACAACTGAACGATGCCCGTGCCCCCCGTATCGTCCAGGAAGCATTTGCCATTGTCCGGGAACAGGCAGAGCGTCTTGACAAGTCATTCCCTGCGCCACAGCGGTTCACCACCTTCTCTGGCAATTCTCACCCGATGCTTGCCAAAGAACTGAGCTCCAGTAGGGACACAAACGATCTGTACAATACAACGCTCGAAAATGCCCTGGTTCTTCTGTTTGCCTGTGCATGGGCAGCATCGGAACAAAATCGTGGAAATCTGCTGGGCCAGCAGGGATTCGTCCTGCAACTGCTCAGCTGATTCAGTGGGAAAAATGGATTAAACACAATTATTAATACAAAAAAAATTGAATTGTTATTTGTGTGGATATCATGACAAAGATCGAAGTACTCGGAACCGGCTGTGCAAAGTGCAAACGGTTGTTTGACAACGTGCAGGCTGCGGTAAAGGAACTCGGCATTGCTGCCGAAGTAGTGAAAGTCGAAGACCTGGATGCGATCGTTGAGGCAGGGGTCATGCTCACACCCGCACTCTTCATCAACGGGGAAGTCGTTGCGGAAGGCCGGGTGCCGGACGTGAACGAGATCAAATCTTTATTACAGGAGTGAAAAAATGGCAGAAGCACCCTCATGTTCATGTGGACAGAATGAGAAGAAGCGGATCATCTTCCCCTGCGCCGGGCAGGCAAATACCGGACAGCTGACCAACCTTGCAGCCATCCAGCTGACTGAGGAAGGGTATGGAAGCATTGCCTGCGTTGCATTGCTTGCCATCGGTTCCGAGGGACTGGTCAGGAATGCAAAAGTCGTAGATGAGGTTGTCGTGCTCGATGGCTGCCCGATGCTCTGCGCAAAGAAGATCGCGGAAGCACAAGGCGTCCCGGTGGGACAGCACCTGATCCTGACGGAACTCGGCATCACCAAGGGACCCTCAAAGGACTACACGCAGGACGATGTCGAGAAGATCGTTGCTGCGTGCTGGAAGGGTGAAGGCCGGACGAAAACAGCTGCACCCCCTGATAAGAAATCCGGCGGGAATAACAGCGGGTGCGGCTGCGGGTGCGGCGGGACCTGCTAACGAGAAAAACGGGGCGAACAATCACGACTTCCGAAGATGAGATCCGTTCGTGGGCTGAAGAGTACGCGAGAGAGAACGGCTGGTTGCTGAACCCGGACAACGACGTTCTCGACCGGGTAATCCGGGGGCTGGCACGCAACGAACAGCGGTTCGGGCACCGGTACTGCCCGTGCCGGCTCCGGTCCGGCGATTTGGAGAAGGACCGGGCGATCATCTGCCCGTGCATCTTCCACAAGGACGAGATTGCAAAAGACGGGCACTGCCATTGCATGCTCTACTACCGGAAGGATGGGGCAGAACCGGTAACGGAGGAAAACGAATGACCTTCGCGATTGTCACCTGCTCGGGTATCTCGAACGTCGGGAAGCTCACCACGCAGGCTGCCACCATGCTGATGCAGCGAAAACCCGGACAGTACCTCTGGATGCATGCCAAGCAATCTGCTGCAATGCTCGAAACGGAGATCGGGGTTGCAGACGAACTGATCGTGATCGACGGTTGCAAAGACTGCTGCGCTACGAAGAAACTCTCCTCCTCCCGCATCGCGCCCCATCACCATATCATCGCTACCGAACTCGGGATCGAGAAGAAGGGAATGGGAGAAGTGCAGTACGATGAGATCGAGAAAGTGGTCCATGCGATCATGAAGATCGGGAGTCAGCAGGAATGATTGCCCCCCGGTACAAGCGTCTGGAGATTGAATGGAAGCACTTCGCAGTCGGCGATGCCACCTGCGAGCGGTGCGGGAAGACCGGTGACTCCCTCAAATCCGTTGTTGAAGAACTCCGGCGCGAGTTCGCTCCCGCTGGCGTGAAGATCAACCTGACCGAGACGCTCCTTGACAAGATACGGATCGCGGAGTCGAACGAGATCCTGATGAACGGGACAAAGATCGAGGACCTGCTTGCTGCCGGCGTCGTATCAACCGACTGCCCGTCCTGCGGTACCCTTGCCGGGGAGAGCACCTGCTGTCGGGCGATCGAGATAGGCAATGAGCGGTATGAGGACATCCCACCGGAGATGATCCGGAACGCCGCGTACCGTGCGCTTGGGGTGAATCCATGAAGATCGGCATTGTCAGCGATGGTGCATACGGTGACCGGGCATATGAGATCATCCGGGAAAAGTTTCCGGCCGAATGGATCATGGCACCGTTCCCCCAAAGCATCATGGTCGACGATCTCGAACTTCCCCTCCCGGACTGCGATCTCTACATCTCGTATGTCCGCCACCCGGACGTTGCCCTCGCCATTATCGACAAACAAAAACCGGTGATCCTCGGCGTCAGTTTCGGTCCCGGGTTTCTCCGGCAGGCAAAGGGGATCAACGAGAATATCGTGGCAGCACCAACCATGTGCTCGCTTGAAGACAACACCTGGATACCGGAGATCAACGAGTTTGCCAAAGTGTTCGGCCGGCCGGTATTTGACGTGACGGTGAAAGATGATGGGACAATTGAGCAGGTCAGGGTCCTCCGGGGATCTCCCTGCGGCTCAACGGTTGAAGCCAGCAAAGAACTGCCCGGCACAACCCTCAGCGCCGAACAGCTCCGGCACTACGGCCTGCGGATCTGCCACTTCTGCCGGGCGCCCCGGCTCGGGAAGACCTGCGACAAGGAAGTCTCCGGCCTGCTCCATATCCGGGAACTGGTCCGTGCGATCGCAGCTGTATCGCCGATTGTGGCAGAACGGGTAAAGCCGTTCACCGAAGAGATGGAGAGGGTCATCGAAGAGAAAATGCACCGGGCGTGAAGGAGACGGGGAGATATGACTGTTTGCCCGGATGAAGAACGATTCAGGGAATGACCTATGACAAAAAGCGATGATGCAGCAGGAAGTTTTTCAAAAGGGATAACATGCTCGGCCTCCGTTTTTGGTGCATTTGCGCAAGATCTCGGGCTTGACGAAAGGACCGCCCGGAAGATCGCGTGCGGGTTTGGCGCCGGGATCTCCCGGACCGGCAATATCTGCGGTGCGGTATCCGGTGCGATCATGGTTATCGGCCTGAAGTACGGCAAGGAAGTTCCGGGCGTTGATGGCGGTGCAACGGAAAAGACCCGGGCGCTCACCCGGCAGTTTATCCAGGAATTTGAACAGAAGCACGGCTCGGTTAACTGCACTAGTATCCTCGGGTACAACCTGAGTATTCAGGCTGAGTACGATGAAGCTGCAAAGGCGAACCTGTTCAAAATACAATGCCCGACCTGCGTGCGCGATGCAGCGGAGATCCTTGAGCGGATTCTGTAAGAGAATGGATTTACGGTGGAGAACGATGAAGGTGCAGAATGATGATACGAGGTACAGGATGATGACACCGGAGAATGACCGCATTACCACAAACGGGGTGAATGCCCCATGACCGAACGCCGCCTGAGTACGTTTGAGAAGTATCTCACGGTCTGGGTGGCCCTCTGTATCATTGGCGGCATCCTGATAGGCCGCCTCGCTCCCGCAGTCGCCGTCACGCTCGACTCCTTTTCGGTCTACCAGGTCTCGATCCCTATTGCCATCGCCCTCTTCTTCATGATGTACCCCATCATGGTGAAGATCGATTTTGCCGAAGTCTTTAAAGCTGCCCGGACGCCAAAACCCGTGGCCCTTACCCTCATCATCAACTGGGCCATCAAGCCCTTCACCATGTACATCCTTGCCACATTCTTTCTCGGGTACCTCTTTGTGGGATTCATCCCCGGCACCGAGGTGCTCATGAATGGGACCGAGGTCGAACTCTGGCGGAGTTATGTTGCCGGGTGCATCCTCCTCGGCATCGCACCCTGCACTGCAATGGTGCTGATGTGGAGTTACCTGGCAAAGGGCAATGACGGTCTCACCCTCATCATGGTCGCGATAAACTCGCTCACGATGCTCGTCCTCTATGCCCCGCTCGGGGGTTTCCTTCTCGGGGTGAACGCGATGCCGATCCCGTGGGAGACAATCCTCCTCTCGGTTGCCGTGTACGTGGCGCTCCCGCTGGTTGCGGGATACTTCACGCGGAAGTGGGTGATCTCCCGTATGGGGATGGAATGGTTCGAGACCCGGTTCCTTCATTTCCTGACACCCGTCTCCATCATTGCGCTTCTCGGGACGCTCGTCCTCCTCTTCAGCTTCAAGGGAAATGTTATCGTCGAGAACCCGTTGACCATCCTCTGGATCGCAATTCCGCTCTTCATCCAGACCGTTCTCATCTTCACGCTGGGGTATTTCGTCCTCGCCCGGCGCTTCAGCCTTCCGTACCGCGATGCCGCGCCTGTCGGCATGATCGGCGCATCGAACCATTTCGAGGTTGCCATTGCCACGGCAACTATCCTCTTCGGCCTCTCATCCGGGGCAGCGCTTGCTACGGTGGTGGGAGTCCTGATCGAGGTGCCCGTCATGCTGATGCTGGTGAAGATCTGCCTTCGGACACAAGATATGTTTCATGGGGAGCCGGCATGAAGAGAAAAGTCCTCTTTATCTGCACCCACAACGCCGCCCGCTCCCAGATGGCGGAAGGGTACATGAAGTCTGAATACGGTGACCGGTACGAAGTATTCAGCGCTGGTACGGAAGTTACCCGGGTCCATCCGATGGCAAGCGAGGTCATGAAAGAGATCGGGATCGATATCTCCGGGCAGCGGTCGAAACTCATCGATGATCTCTTTGGGAAAGGGATTGAAACCGTTGTCACCGTCTGCGATGCTGCGAACAAAGCCTGCCCGTTCTTTCCGGGCGCGAAAGACGTCATCCATCAGGGATTTACGGATCCTTCGGGATTCACGGGATCCGATGAGGAAGTCCGGGCCGGGTTCCGGAAGGTCCGCGATGAGATTATCCGGTGGATTGACGCGACATTTGGAAGTGCTCATGCGTAAAGTACAACCGCACCCGGAATACCCCCCTGAAGATGGCCGCTACCTGCGGGGAAACGACTATTCCCCGGCGGCGGTCGTTATCATTCTCACGTACGATGCCGAGGCAATTCCGCCCGAGATCGAAAAACTGGTGCGGACCGGTGTTGAGGCCGGTGCGGCACTCTCCGGGACTTTGCAGACGGCAAATATCGGCATCGAGAAAGTTATCTGCAATATCGTGGCAAACCCGAATATCCGCTA
>DUHF01000098.1:3138-7884 GCA_013331015.1 Methanoregula sp. | reverse complement strand
AACGGGGTGGACGAGAAGAAACGGATCATCGACACTGCCGGGCTCACCGCGGTCCTCCATAATGTCCCGGCCGAGTTCATCTCACGGTTCCGCGAGCAGGTGACACTCATTGACTGCCAGTTCCAGGACGAGTCCGTGATCAAAAAAGCGGTCTGGTCCTGTTTCCAGGAAAACCCGGTCGAGTTCCGGGGACAGATGCTGTTCGATCCCGGTGCATTTCCGGAATCGCCGCTCAGCGGGAAACTTACCTGGAAGGTCACGCAACCGTGGGCCGAGCCGGGCGACGACAAAGAACGGGCGGCGAAGCAGAGGGCGCAGGAAATGATCGAGCGCCTGAAGAAGAAGCAGGGGAAGCCCGGATCTTTAAGAGAGACGGGGGATGTGATCCCCAAAGAGAGATGAGCCCTTTACGGGCACCGGTCACGCAACCCGCGTCGTCTCTTCCCGGATCCGCGCAATATCATCCGGCCTGAGCATTTTGTACTCCCGCAGAAGTGCAGCCCGGTATTCTGCCATCTTCTTTGTCGGGATGTAGTTGAACTTCCTGACCCTTTTTACCAGTTCATCCGTGATGGCGCTATCGTTCTGGATGCCGAGGCTGTAAACATCCAGGAGGATCCAGTCAAGTCGATCTATCCCGGTCTCCTTACCATCGATCACGATCTTCTTAATCTTGATCTGGTCCGGGGGAATCCCGCCGCAGATAGTACAATAGGAGCCGTCTTTTCCATCGCTTACCATGGCTCACTCCCGGATCATGGTCAGGCTCATCTTGAACCGGGTTACCGCGGACAGGGCATGGGGAACATTGGCGGGGAAGATGATCGTCTCGCCCTCCTTCATCGAGGAGGTCTGCCCCGCTACCCAGACCTCGCACTCCCCTTCAAGGATGGTCACCGTTGCATCGTAGGGTGCCGTGTGCTCGGACAATCCTTCGTTCTCATCGAACGAGAAGAGGGTGATACTCCCGGCTTTCCGGTTGATGATCATCCGGCTGGCTACGGTCCCGTCCTGGTAACTGACCAGATCCTTCAGGCTCAGCACTTTGCTTTTGAGCTCTTCACGCTTTTTGTCCGGTTTGTCGGTCATTCCGACAGTCTCGGGTTTGAATTCCATGGCCAATCCTCCTCGTGTTTCTCCGTTTTCAGACATTCCGTGTGCCGGAGTAAAAAGGTATGGGAATTCCACCTGTCAGCTTGTTTCGAGTATCTCTGATGAACCAGGCACCCATGGCAACGAGTTTATTACCATATATCAGGATGGAAAATCTTTCATTTCAGGAATAGAATACTCACTGCCAACTGGAACTGCAAACGAGATCGTTTTGTCAAGGAATGACACGCAGCCTACCAGAACTGACCGAGCGTCCGCTGCGTTTTGAGCTCGGGGATCAGCGTGCTGTGCGGCACCCAGCGGTCCGACCCGGTGATGGCGACCGCGTGCCGGACCGCCTCTTCGAGCGATTCGCACCGGACCGGCGGGGCAGCCATCGCCTTGCGGGCTGCCTCGCGGACCACCCACGTCCCAAGCGGCGCCCAGTACTCGCCTGAGGTGCTCCGGACAAGGATGACGCGGGCGCACCTGCGTATGAACATGAGGTGCTCCAAGACCGCAAGCCGGGCCGAATAATACGCCCCTGATATCGGGGAGTACCCGCTCTTCTTCATGCCCTCGCGGTCCTGCACGATCACCTCGCCCGGTCCTCCCCAGAGCGACTGCTCCTGCCAGATCTCGATCATCTCGTACCGCCAGTCGCCCGGCAGGAGGATGCAGACGATCCGGTTGCCGAAGAGTTCACCGGAGAAGACAGAGATCCCGTCAACGGGAGGGAACCTTGCGATCTCTTTTTTTAGGCCGGTCGAGACGGTGTCGTCCACGGCAGTGATCGCCCACCGGGTCGGGACGAACGTGCGCCGCTTCCCAAGCAGCCCCGCGGTCATCAGTTTGCTGATCTGGTACACGTCCACGCCACCCGTGCTCAGGGCAAGTGCCGCATCGGTTGCACCAATATCGGTATCGGACGTGACCCGGTCAACAACCCGACCAACCGTGGCACTCCCGAGGAGGTCCATCTTCTTCACCGCGCCGGTGAACCCGACCGGGGCCACCGTGCCGTCAAAGTTCAGCGAGAACGCGACCGGCTTCTCGAAGTACACGTCCACGTCAAGCGGCTTTACAGAGAGGGCGATCTCCTGAAGGCTGCCGCCCACCGCGTGCAGCCCGGCGCTGCCCCGGATCGTCCGGGCGCGGAGGTTCACGATCTCCTCCATCCCCAGGTTGTTCCGGATCCAGTCCGGGGGATTGTCGGTGTCGCTTGTGAGGAGCGGGCCGCCCCGGACATCCGGGTAACCGTAACTCCCGATGAATACCGAGGGAGAACTGCCCTGGTAACTGCTCTGGGGTTTTACGGCAACCTGCGCATGAAACCGGCTGATGATCGGGCATCGGGGGAGGCCGCACATACCTTTTCCCTTGCACTCGGCACAGCGCATCATGGCCGGACCTCGCGGAGATCAAGGGTTACCGTGACCCGGCCGGCAAACCGTTCAAGGACGTCCTGCACCCAGTCGTCCCAGCAGACCGCATACTCCGGGACGGATGCAGCAATCCCGGACCCCACGTCATCGTCCCGCTCCGGCCGGGTATCGAGGACAACCGATCCCGGTGCAAACGCTGACAAAAGGATGGTGTCGCAGTCGTGGTCGGTGATGCCCAGCACCGGGATGCCGCGGTGAAGGCAGATGTGCCCGCAGACAGCAGTCGTATCGTCACCAATGGCAAGGACGCCGCAGCAGTCGCCGCCCATCCGGGCATAGATCTCGTGACCGCAATGGTCGATGGTTAAGACTTTTCCCCGGCGACAGGCGCGTATTGCGTTCTTTGCCCCCTGGCTTCGCACAATGCCGCTCTTGCACCATGCCGTGCCGATATCGGGAATACCGCGTCGGATCAGTTTCTCCATGCCGTGGGGTTTTAGCTCAATGCCGCTGACCGCAACGATACTTCCGCCCGCACTCTTCAGCACCACCGTCTCCGCAGTGGCCCGGCCGATGACGATCCCGTTCACGTACACCGGTTCGCCCGGAATACAGCCGCGAATCTGTCGCCTGCCTTCCTGCGGTGCATCCGTGCTGGCCGCCTCCTCAGGTAAATAGCCGGTTATTTTGGCAAGCCCTGCAGCAAGCAGCGGATCCCCCCCGTTCCACGAATAGACCGTTCCTGACGAGCATTCCACGTGAACGAGACCCCTCATGGAAAGCCGGGATGCGACAATCCCGCCAAACACCCGGCCGGAATGCGGGGTCTTGCCGCGGTTGCACAGGAAGACCGGGCCTTCGGTGTCAAGGATCACCCGGCTGGGCGGCCGGCCGTCAAATTCCACGCAAAGCCCGGACTCCTCGGCAGCCGTCCGTGCCATCACGCCGGCAACGATGACCCGGCCTGGCCGGACATGAGAAAGGAGCCATGCAACATCGCCCTGGTCAAAGGCTTCCGGGCCATGAACCACCATCACGGCAGGACGCATGCGGTTATCACTCGGGCGCGGGTTTGTCATGGCTCGCAGGAGGGGGAAGGGGAAGGACCGACACGGAAGTGACGGGTGCCGCAGGGGGAGGGGGAGTCCCATGAACGGCCGGTGCCTTCACAAACCGGCTCTCGAACTCGGCAAACGAGACCCGCCATCCCACGTCGTACCGGGCCCCGCACTCCGGGCAGATGAGGATGACCCGGTACACCTCACGGGTGGACTTGATCGGGTTGTCCCTGCCGGCATTCGCACTGACAAACGAGGTATGGAATCCCAGCGCATACCCGCAGGCAGGGCAAGTGTGCAGTTCATCCCCCGGTTTTTGCATCACAATCTCGCCCGGTTCCGTCATGGTACTCGATCCACTATGGCGGGTTATCCGCTATTAAGATTGCCGGTTCCGGCAGAACCGGAGGATGATCTCCGCTGCATTCTTCCGGCCATTAATCCGTGCATGGATCTCGCGGAACGGTTTTGGCGTTATCTGCATCGTTTCCTCGATCTTCTTCTCAAGCACATCCTTATTCACATCCCTGCCGCTGATGGCCATTCCTGCCCCGATATCAACGATCTTCTTCGCATTGTTCTGCTGCTCGGGGTGGTTTGGGTCCATGATGATGAGCACGGGCTTTTCGAATAAGAGCACCTCGTGAAGGGTTGTCAGACCCCCGTGGACGATGGCTATCTTTGCCCGGGCAAGGTGCTCGTAGAGGTTGGGCACGTACCCGTGGGAGAAAAAGTTGTCCGAGGAATCCGGCAGGTGTTCGCCGGTATAAAAGACATCGAAGATGAGGTTCTTATGCTGGTCGGCAATCCCTTTGAGCATCAGGTACATCGGGAGCTTGTAAGGCTCGCCGCCAAAACTTGCAAAGACGGTCTCGGAAGCATACTGGTAACGGGCCGGGTCGAAGCTATAGAACGGGCCGGTGAGGGTATACCGCTCCTCCTCGCCCGGGGGGATCCGGATATTGTATTCACTCACGGTATCCGGCGCAGGGTAGTCAGGGATAAGGATGTGATCGGCAAGTTTCAGGTAGCGCCGGATCAGGAAGTTGAGGAGACGCCAGACCGGGTTTGTTGTGCCATTGAGACCATTGAAATGGTTCTGGTTGGTGATGAAGATGCAGGGGGTTTTTGCAAGCCTGCTCGCGAGGACGCCGCCATACATGGTGTCGCATACCACACAGTCAAAGTCGTACTCGCGGATGAGCCTGCGG
>DUHF01000098.1:0-3109 GCA_013331015.1 Methanoregula sp. | reverse complement strand
CCTCACCCTCAAGGCAGACCTCGCGGGGGGTCAGGTGCAGGTTCGTGCACCGGTGCTGCCTCATGAAGTCGTATGACTTTCCGTAACCGGCGAAGTGCACCGTGTGGCCTTCGAGCTGCATATAGTGCCCGAGGTGAAGGCAGCGGGACGCATGCCCGAGCCCTTCCCCGCAGACAACAAAGAGGATCTTCATGGATAGCGTTATGGACTCCCGCGTGGCCGGGTTTAATCCTGGTATTCCTTCCCGGTTGAAGCAAAACCGGTATCGGAGTTCTCCTCTTCCGGCACAATGATCCATGCGATAAGGTAGAGGATGAGCCCGGTACCAAGCGAGATGAGCGTGACAAGCACCAGGGCAAGCCTGATGACGGTCGGGTCAACATCGAGATGCTCCCCAAGACCCCCACAGACGCCCCCGAGTACCCGCTGCGTCTTCGAGCGATACAGCCGTTTCATAGTAAAAGGTTGGTTTGGGCAGAATTTAAGGGTGGGGTTGGATCCCGTTCTGCCCGCGAGCCATGCAGGGTGTGCCGGTACGTGAACCTTATTGCACCGGGCAACCCAACACACATACGAGAACGATCATGACAGGAGATGCAGGTCTGCTCAGGAAGGCAACGTTCGGCGCCGGCTGTTTCTGGGGCGTGGAAGCAGCATTCCGGAAGGTTCCGGGAGTTGTCGATACCGCGGTTGGTTACATGGGGGGAACCGTGAAGGATCCCACGTACGAACAGGTTTGTACCGGGGAGACCGGGCATGCCGAGGTCGTGCAGGTCACGTATGATCCCCTGCAGGTCAGCTACGACCAGCTCCTTGCAGTCTTCTGGTCTGTCCATGATCCCACCCAGCTCAACCGGCAGGGGCCGGATTACGGGCCGAACTACCGCTCCGTCATCTTCTACCATGATCCGGAACAGGCAAAGGCGGCCCGGAACGCCAAAGAGGACCTTGCCATATCGGGCAGGTTCGGGTTTGGCAAGATCGTGACCATCATCCAGCCGGCTGCACCGTTTTTTCGGGCAGAGGATTACCACCAGCGTTATTTCGAGAAGCAGGGCGGTCATTGCGGGTGCGGGATCTGATCATCCCCTGGATATGCAAGCGATCTCATTCATTACAGAGATATAGCATGTAGAATATACATTAGAGGCATGGACATCTCCAATCTCCTCCAGACCCTGGCCGTTCTTGTTGAATGTGCCATCGCGGCAGTCGCGTTTCTCATCGCCATCCAGTACAGGAAGCTGTATGGCGGGCTGATCGCCATCACGTTTGCCCTCTTCGTGCTCTTCGATATCATCCGGATCTTCTCCCTGCCGGTGTCCGCGGACGTCAATGCCCTGATCTTCCTCGTAGCCTGTATCCTGATGCTTGGCGCAACGTGGCTGCTCTACAGCGAAAAATAAACGGGTAATTTATTTCCCGGCCGTATTTTAAGTGATACACCCGTGCCAGTCACGATACCGGACCAGGCAAACATTGTGTTTTGCATCCCGCATTCACCCGTTTTTACGCCATGAAGGCATCGCCTTAAATAACCGGAATACCATCTATCTTTCAGGAGCGCAAAACCATGTTTGAAAAAGTGCTGCTGCCCACCGATTTCTCCGCCGATTCGCAAAAAGTTCTGGCGTATGTGCAGGACCTTCCCGGTACCCGCGAAGCCCTCCTCCTCCACGTGATCGATGCCGCCCGCCCCTCCCGGCAGGGTCCGGATCACGACCGCGAGATCGAAAGCGTACGGATCCTCATGGAGAAGACCCGGCAGGATCTTGAAAAGAACGGGGTGAAGGCAGAGATTGCCATAGAGACTATCGCAAACCCCCTCATGCAGGGCGATATCCCGCTCACGATCCTTGAGAAGGCGGAGGAAGAGAAGGTGTCGCTCATCATGATGGGTGCCCGCGGGAAGAACACCATCCAGAACATCCTTTTGGGTAGCGTCTCGGCAAATGTCATCCGCCGGGCAAAGATCCCGGTCCTGCTCATGCGGTTCCCGCCGGAATTATCCACCCCCGGCCCACACCGTAACCTCTTCTCCAGGGTTCTTGTACCCGTTGATTTTTCCTCACCATCCGCATCGATGGTCTCACTCATCAAGGGAATAACTACAACCGGGCAGGTGATCCTGCTGCACGTGGTGGACAAGGGGGAGTCTGAAATGGAGATCAAGGAAGCGGTCCGCAATGCGTGGGAGAGACTCGGGGCGGTTGCAGCGGATCTCGCTGCTGCCGGTATTGCTGCAGAATCCCGCGTCCGTGTCGGGTATGCCCCCGATGAGATAAACGCCACGGCCGAAAAGGACGAGGTTACGCTCATCCTGATGAGCCCGGTAGGGGAGGGGTGGACAAGGGAACTCCGGGCCCTCTTCCTCGGGAGCACGACCAATGCCGTGATGCGCAGGGCACACCGCCCCGTTCTGATCGCGGCAGGTCACACCGGCACCTGAGCCGGACGGTATACCGGTGCACTCACGGGCAGGATGCAATCCGGGCTCGGGGGAGAGAGGGGCCGGATGCCAAAATGACAGTGGGATCGCAGGCAATAGAGTTACCCTTTCCCGCTCCTCACATCACAACCCGGGTCACGACCCCGTGCATCTTCTCCGGGGGGAGGGTGTAGAACTGGACGAAGGGGGGCGAGACCTTCTTGATGATACTGTAAATTTTCCAGATGAATTTGTCAGAGACGATGGTCTCGATACCGTAAAAGATCGTCTTCTCTTCGATCCCGTAACTTGCAAGCAGGGAGACGATATCGATAACTTCCATGTAGCCGGTCCTGACCGTGAAGAGTTCAAGGCCCGGTCCCATGTTCTTGTCAAGGTCTGTTTCCACGCCAAATGGTTTGTCCGTGATCCGGATCCAGACCAGGACGTTCTTCTCGTACATGATCTCGTTCTGGAAGAAGACCTGGCCCAGGTACGGCGAGAGGTTCTTTACATCGCTGATGAAGTAGAGCGCGGTCCCGCGTATCTTGTTGATCGCAGCATAACTTTGGGAATACCGGGGGAGGAACTCGTCAAGCCGGATCGGCTGGAGGAGTTCGTGGAGCCGGTCCTGGCCGCGGATGAACGCGATGGTAAGGATGAGCGGGATGGCAGCAAGGA
>DUHF01000006.1:1692-3290 GCA_013331015.1 Methanoregula sp. | reverse complement strand
GAGGAACTGGTCGCTTTTGTGACGGTCACTGGCTGACCGGAATTGGAGTCGAAGGCTTTCTTGAGTTCTTCAGCCGGATCAGTAATACGCAGGAAGACTGCGCTCTGCTCCACAAGCGTGAGCTCATACTGCATATCGATCTCTGCATCACCGTTCTCATCCAGGGTTATCGTCAACGATTTTGAGGCAAATGCCTGTGCCGGCATCACTGCGCAGGCGCAGATTGTGAGGCACAGCAGGATCAAAGAGGTATGGTTCATGATGGGTTAATTGCAGATTTGCGATGGACTATTAAATATTTACTGGATGGCGCAGGTTCAATTAATCCAAGAATTGAGGTTTTTACAAATTTCCTGCGGGATAAGCATGCGGGATTGCCTCGTTACCCACGCAGGGTATGCGCAGAAGGAAGACTTGATCGTTTCAGAGTTTCTCTGCAACATCAACAAGCTCGGTGAAATGCCGGCTCTTCTTGAAGAGCCACCACGTAAACCGCTCGATAACCGTAAAGTTGAACGAGCCACCGGCAGCGTTCGGGTGGCCTCCGCCGCCAAATTCACGGGCGATGAGGTGGCTGATGGGCGGGACGGAACGGATCGAGAATTTGCCGTCCCTGCCGATGATCACCTCGATCTCGGTCTGCCTCTGATCACGGATGAAGTGGGCCGTCTCGCTCGGGTAGCCATACATCGGGGCAAAGGCCACGCGGTATTTTGTACCGGTGAAAGTGGCGTGGTTCAGGCTCCGCTGCATCATTGCCGTCATCTCGGCCTTGATCTCCGCATACTCCCGCTCGATATGCTCATCGGAAAAAATTCCGTTTATGAGACAGTCGCGGACATGATCCCGGTTTGCCTTTCGCTGGAGCACCTGGCCAAGAACCGCAGAACGGGGATCGGCATGTTTCCAGAGGTCATAATCGCAGACCACTTTTGCAACCTCAATAGCCAGCGGATTATCCGGAGCAAGGTCGCGGGCCACGATACCGGTACCGCAGGTCCCGGTATCGATATGCAGAAGGTCTGCCTCTTTTTCAATGCGGGCCTTCTCGTCATCGCGCCAGCGGTGGTGGTCCCGCCATTCCACCTTCCAGCCGTTCTGCCTTGCCCGGGCAACAAGGGTCTCTGCATCCCGGGGGTACCCGAGATCCGAGATCGAGAGAAGATCGCCCTTTCCTTCACAGGCAGAAACAAGTGCAAGAAGCAGGGGAAATTTCCCTACCGAACTCCAGATGGTAAAGACCCCATCCGTACCATAGCGCATCCGGTGGATGGCATCCGCGCCAACCGCATCCAGATCATTATGGGTAAGGTGGACAACCTTCGCAGTCCGGCTCTTAACTGCGCTGGCGAGGCCCGTGTCAGTATCCGGTGTATTCGGCGTGGGCATTGGTTAATACTGTCATCGCGGGGTATAAAAATGAACGGTCAGGACAATTCAGGGGGTGAAACAGATCATTTATTAGTCACAAGTAACAAATATTGTAGTCCTGCCCTAGTAGCTCAGCTTGGGAGAGCGCTAGACTGAAGATCTAGTTGTCGCCTGTTCAAATCAGGCCTGGGGCACTCTTCTTTGTTTTTCCTGCCCGGTACCGGAGC
>DUHF01000006.1:455-1621 GCA_013331015.1 Methanoregula sp. | reverse complement strand
GCCTCTGCATTCCCGGGAGGCAGGCGTAATGGACATCATGCTTGCCCTGGCCGGGATTGCCGTCATCTCAATTCTGTTCCTGTATATCGGGCAGGTATTCAGGCTCCCGAGTATCGTTGCGTTCCTCATCATCGGTATGCTTGCCGGACCCTATGGTCTTGGCATTATCACCGACCAGGAATCGATCGAGACTTTCGGTGAGATCGGGATCATGCTCCTGCTCTTCACCATAGGTCTTGAGTTCTCGTTTGACAGGATCCTCAAATCCTGGCGGATAGTCATCATCGGGGGACTCATCCAGCTCTGCACAACGATCGTTGCCATCACGTTTGTTGCCCATGCTCTTGGCGTCCCGTTCAGTGAGGCGGTAGTCTTCGGGTTCATCATATCTCTTTCCAGCACCGCTATCATCATGAAGATCCTGCAGGAGCGCCATGAGGTGGATACCTTCCAGGGAAGGACACTCCTTGGGATCCTCATCTTTCAGGACCTTGCAATCATCCCAATGATGCTCATCACCCCGATATTCATGGGGAGCGGCGGGCCGGACCTGACTGCGCTCCCACTCGGGGTGGGCAAGGTTGCGGGGATCCTGCTTGTCGTTATCGTCTTTTCCCGCTGGGTCATCCCGCGACTGTTGTACCAGGTTGCCCTCCAGAAGAGCCGTGAACTCTTCTTCATAACCGTTGCAGGGATCTGCATCATTGTTGCCTGGCTCACAAACCAGTCAGGACTCACCTTTACACTCGGTGCATTCATCGCAGGCCTGATTATCGGAGAGTCGGATTACAACATCGATGCGCTCAGCCACATCATCCCGTTCCGTGACGTCTTTGCCGGGGTCTTCTTCCTCTCCATCGGAATGCTGCTCAACACGCACACCATCTTTGGTGATCTCTCATTCGTACTCTTGATCCTCATCATCGTCACGCTCATCATCGGCATCAAGATCCTGACCGGCGCATTCGCATCAGCAGCGCTCGGAATGCCGGCACGGATCTCCATCATCTCCGGGTTTGCCCTCTGTCAGGTGGGGGAGTTCTCGTTCGTGCTGGCAAAGACCGGCCTTGACTCCGGATTCATCCCTGAAATGATCTACCAGGTGTTCCTTGCATCAGCGATAATCACGATGGCACTGACCCCGTTGTTTATGAATATCGCCCCCC
>DUHF01000006.1:0-434 GCA_013331015.1 Methanoregula sp. | reverse complement strand
GAAAAAGGATTTTCAGATCATATCGTCATTGCCGGTTACGGTATCACCGGAAAGAGCGTGGCCCGGGCTGCGGAGATCACCGGCATCCCTTACACCGTGATCGAACTGAAACCGGATATCATCCGGAAGGAAAAAACCGCGCGTCATCCGTTCTTCATCTTTGGCGATGCGGTTCAGGAAGAGGTGCTTGAGCACGCGGGAATCTGCCATGCCCGTGCACTCGTTATTGTTATTTCGTCGCAGGAAGCTGTCCCCCGCATCGTCCATACGGCGCGTAAGATGGCTCCCTCGATCTACATCATCGCACGGACCCAGCACATCCGCAATGCCCAGTACCTGCTGGATCTTGGTGCCGATGAAGTGATTTCCGAGGAGTTTGAGGCGGCAAAAGAGATCTTCACCCGCGCACTCCGTAAATACCAGCTGCCCGAGAC
>DUHF01000112.1 GCA_013331015.1 Methanoregula sp. | reverse complement strand
TCTATGATGATTTTCATGGGAAATCTTGATAATGTGATTAGATCGCCCCCCTTCTTGCCAGCCCTGCCCCCGCCCGAGGTCGCGGGCGCTTTGGATTCTGCAGCATTAGCTGTCATTAACCTCAACAATCTGTGTACGGGTAATACGGCGTCATCGCAACCGGGGGATGCCACGAGCGTGCGGGGGCAAAGCCACCTGGTGACGCCCCCAAGAGCGTCAGAATTGGAGGTTTTTCCATGAAAAACGGATTCCCGGAAGAATAAATTATGGGGGCTGATGCCCCCATGCCCCCAATTACGATTCCTGCCGCCGCCCCGACGGGCGCCCCGCGGCGGCTTCAATTCGGGTTCATTTCATATCCGGTAATCCGCCCCACCTGCCGTACCGGATCCCTGATATGGGGACCCCTTTTCAAAAAAAGGTACCGTTTTTCATAGTTCGGGTGTGACCCCCATTGGTTCATGCTTGTTTCCCATGAAAAATGGCTTCTTCTGGAATAGATGATGGGGGTTGAAACCCCCATACCCCCGGAAATGATGAACCCCGCCGCCCCCGAAGGGGCACCCTCGCGGCGGATCAAGACTGTTGAAAAAATTATTTGCCGATTTTCATACTTCGAGTGTGAACACACGTTCATGCTTGTTTCCCATGAAAATCAGAAAAAAAGATGATGGGGGCTGATGCCCCCAAACCCCCATTTGCGATGAACGGCCGCCGCCCCGACGGGCGCCTGTGCGGCGGCTTCAATGAGCGGTATTCCTTGTACGGTAATCTGCCCCGCCGTGCCCCGTGAGGGGCCCTGAGGCGGGGGACCATCCCTTTGTCCAATCCTCCTGATTTTCATCGTTCGGGTGTGAACACACGTTCATGCCTGTTTCTACAGAGCAAAAAAAATGCAGAGGCCGGCTGCCATGCCAAAAGAGTTTTTTTTATGAGTAATCCATCTCCTTGAGCGTCTTGTCAGCCAGCTCTTTCATGCGGGCCGAGATCCTGCTGGATGACGAGTAGTCCACCTCTTTCATGGCATTGGCGATCTCGGTTCCCAGCACAAATATTGCATATTTATGCTCCATCTTGCTCTTGTGCTGCTGGGACGGCGTGATCTTAAGAGCACTGTACTGGGAGAATTTCAGATCGGGATTGATCTCCTCGAAGTACTCCTTCACCTCGAAGAGCATCTGGTGCAGGTTGATGAGTTCTTCTTTGTGCATGAAGTGCCACTCCAGACATTATGGTGGTCTGGTACAGGATAAATAAATTTGTCTGGGGTATCAGGACCCCAGTTTCAGGAGCCGGATCGAGAGCGGGCGCTTGACGATGCCCCGGAAATCCTTTGCCGCAACATACGAGAGTCCGCGCTGGACCATGCGGTCAAGGAGTTTCTGGTCTACCGGCCGGTCAAGGACAAGGCCGGTTGCCGCACCGTCGATCGTCTCGATCGCCTTCTCTACCTCATCGACCGGGAGTTCCCGGACAACCGAGAGGTCATCGCTTAAGAACCTTGCAAGGTTGTTACCCCGGATATCATCGAAATGGTCCCGGATGTTCTGGGGAGCCTGCCCGGCTTCGCGCCGTTTTGCCGGGGATGAATGGCGAACCCGCCGCTCATGACCTTCGTCCCCTTCGCCTCCACCCTTTGGTCCCCTCAGTTCGGGGAGTTCTGCTGCATCCTCGAAGTACTGGTCGCGGACATACTCAACCGGCACCTTGTTCCGGAGCGTCTTGATGACCTCTTTCCTCGTCATGTCCTCAACGCTCTTTCCCCGGGGGGAGAAGGCGACAAAGTCAATATCTGCCACCTGCAGCAGCTCGCGCAAGATCAGTTCCCCGCCACGGTCGCCATCGAAGAATGCCGTCGTGGTCTTCTTCTCGCAGAGATCCACAACACTCCGTGGGATGTTGGTCCCTTCCACGGCAACCGCATTCTTGATGCCATAGCGCAGGAGGTTGATGACATCCGCCCGCCCCTCCACGATGATGATTGCGTCGGATTCGAGCACGTTTGGACCCGCGGGCGCCTTCTCCTCGCCAATCGATCCGATCTTCTCGATCCGGAGGCTCTGCCGGACATCATCGAGCAGTTCGTCGGAATCAATGGTGCCGTCATCGAACCGCTCGATTAAGATCTCCTTTGCGCGGTCCACGATCTTCTTTCGCTTGCTGACGCGGATATCTTCGATGGATTCAACAACAACGCGGGCAACGCAGGGACCCACGCGGTCGATGGTCTCAAGCGATGCGGCAAGGATAGCCGTCTCTGCCCGGTCAAGCGAGCTCGAGATTAAGATCTCGCCTTTCGTCTCGCCCTTCTTGCTCGTGATCTGGACATCAATACGTCCGACCCGCCCTGTTCTCTGGAGATCCCGGAGATCGAGATCTTCGCCGAGTAACCCTTCAGTCTGCCCGAATATGGCACCGACTACGTCAGGTTTCTCGACCACCCCCTCTGCACTGAGGCTGATGTGAATAAGGTACTTGGTAGTATCCGGTGAATACAAGTAAACGCACCCCCATGGATCATGCAATGCATGTAACGCCTGATCATAGGTATAGAAAATATATATCACGGGGAATTACTTAAAGTACAGGTTCGCTCACAAAAGGTGCACCAACCAGGTTTAACCGGATGAAACCGGGGCATCACGGGTGCATATGAATCAGAAGAACTGCTCCAGGCAATGGAGAGCATCCTCTTTTTTCATGCCGGAGACGAGCACCTTCTTCAGCGATGAGAGCTGGCCGGACTGGATGCTGACTGAGGATGCTGGGACCTTTAAAGTCCCTGATACCAGCGCGATGACCGCTTTGTTTGCGCGCCCTTCAAGCGCCGGGGCAGCCACGCGGCAGCCGATAACCTTTCGCCATTCATTGTATCCGGCAGGAAATGATTCGGCTTTTGCACCGGCCGTCACTTCGATCGCGATCCGGGTCCCGTGCGAATCCTCAAAAAGAGCTTGTGAAAGATCCGGCATAGTGGCACGATCCCGTAAAGGAAATGTTGCCCGGCATTAACGCACATGGATCACCAGTGGCTGCGGCCGTCCTTCACCTGTGTTTTAACCCATGCCGGGCGAATGCCTGTCGCGCAACCGGGTTGTCCCATGGATCATATCCAGACGCTTGTCAATCGATCTCCCGGGGACCTATGGTTGCGCTTTATCGGCACCATCCGTTTCTCTTTTGTGCTATTTAGCCCTTCGGCACCAGGCAGCCTTTTTTAGTCAGTGGCAGGGTGGCGGGGTAGATACCCCTGCCCGGG
>DUHF01000282.1 GCA_013331015.1 Methanoregula sp. | reverse complement strand
TGGGCACACCAATACCGGACTATGCTTTTCGGGTCTTCCGGGATACGAAGAAAATATGATCAGGTCCTGATTGATACCGCGCTTGCGGCAGGCTCGGCACTTGCATTCCGTTCAAAGGACGTTCTTGTCGGCATGGATACCCGGACGACCAGTCCCCTTCTGGCCCATATGGTCGTCGCAGGAATCCTTGGTAGCGGGGGGATTGCCCATATCTGTGGTATGGTTCCCACGCCTACCGTTGCATATGCAACCCGGGATGTAAAAGCGGGATGCATGATAACTGCATCTCACAACCCTGAAGAGTACAACGGCCTCAAACTTTTCAATCCGGATGGATCCTCGTTCACCCGCAGGCAGCAGGCAGAGATGGAAGACCTGCTGAAAGCCCCTCGCTGGACTGACTGGAAAGAGAGGGGTTGCGAACGGGAGATCGACGCTGTATCAAAACACAAGGAAGCGATCCTGAATCATGTGGTGGTTGAGAAGCCAATCAGGGCGATTCTTGACTGCGGGAACGGGGCCGGGTGCCGGCTCAGCCCCTCGCTTCTGGCGGATGCCGGGGTCCGCGTTATTACTGTGAATGCCAATCCATCTGGCCATTTTGCCCGCCCTTCCGAGCCACTGAAAGAGAATCTGGGATATATCGGCGAAATGATCCGGAAAACCGGCGCAGATTGTGCCGTAGTTCATGATGGGGATGCTGACCGCATGATGGCCTTTGACAACAAAGGCCGGTATATCGAAGGAGATCATCTCCTGATGCTCTTTGCCGGGCATCTGGATGCAAAGCGCGTTGTCACTACGAGCGACGCATCAATGATCATCGATGAGATCGCAGAAGTCCGGAGGACTCCGGTGGGGGATACCTTTGTTTCCGAAGAACTCCTCGCATGGGGAGACTTTGGCGGCGAGCCATCGGGTGCATGGATCTTCCCGAAGATCTCGTTATGCCCGGATGGCCCGTTTGCAGCTGCCCTCTTCTGCGAGATTGCATCGCAGGGGGATGTTGCGGAGATGATTGATGCCATGCCAGCCTACCCGATTATCAGGGAGTCGTTCGCAAGCCAGTCTGCCCGGGAAACGGTACTGGCACTTGGAGCGACAATCCCCACGGATGGCATACGGGTTTCTGATGAGGCGGGCTGGTACCTCATCCGGGCAAGCGGGACAGAGTCGAAGATCCGGATCACCGCAGAAGGAAAAACCCGGCAGGATGCAAAAACGATGCTGGCAAAGGCAAAAGCCCACATAAAGCAGGGGAAAACTGCTTAAATGTTGTAAGAAGAGCTGTACGTATGGAATGTGTCGTTCTCGCTGCGGGGGAGGGGAAGCGGATGCGCCCTCTCACGGCGAAGCGCCCGAAGGTGATGCTCCCGCTGGTCAACCGGCCGATGCTGGAGCACCTCGTAATTGCCGCCCGCGACGCCGGGATTGACGATTTTGTGTTTGTCGTAGGATATGGGGAACGCGAGATCCGCAGGCATTTTGGAGATGGATCTGCGTGGGGCATCCATGTGAACTATGCACCACAGCGCCAGCAGAACGGGACCGCTGATGCTGTAAGGGCAGCCCGCGAACTGGTTACGGATACGTTTATGGTCCTGAATGGTGACATGATCCTCAAATCCGAAGATATCGCGAATTTAGCCCGTGGATCCTCCCCCTGCATGGGTGTGAGCACGACCGATCACCCGCAGGATTACGGGGTTGTGCTCACCGAAAACAGCCTGATAACATCGCTTGAGGAGAAGTCTCAAAAACCAAAGTCCAACCTCATCAATGCCGGGGCGTACCTGTTCGATACGGACATCTTCGGGATGATAGATCGTGTCAAGCCGTCACCCAGAGGAGAACTGGAACTCACCGATGCCCTTACTGAACTTATTGCAAAAAAAATGCTCCATGCCTATCACCTGTCGTACTGGATGGATGTGGGACATCCGTGGGACATACTTGATGCCAATACTACCCTGATTGGGCACATACCGTCAGAAAATCACGGAACAATCGAAGAGGGGGTATCCCTCAAGGGAGTTGTTGTTGTTGGTGAAGGAAGTATTGTAAAAGCCGGCACGTACATCGAAGGCCCCTGTATCATCGGGAAGAACTGCCGTATCGGCCCCCATGCATATATCCGGGGTGCTACCAGCATTGGCGATGAGTGTCATGTCGGACATTGCTCCGAAGTGAAAAACTCCATCATCATGAGTGGGACAAAAATTCCGCATTTTAACTATATTGGGGATTCCATCATAGGGTCGGGCTGCAACTTCGGGGCCGGGACCAAGATTGCCAACCTCCGTCACGATCACGCAACAGTCAGGATCTGCGGGAAGGATACCCGGAGGAAAAAATTTGGTGCCATTGTTGGCGATGAGGTTCAGTTTGGTATCAACTGCTCAGTCAATGTAGGAACAATGATTGGCAGCAACGCCCTCTTTGGGCCAAACACATATATTGAAGGATGTATTGGAGATAAAGCGATTATCCGGTAGGAGTATTATGCAGGCAGTAATTCTGGCAGCAGGAGAAGGAAAGCGAGTGCGACCGTTAACGAGGAGCAGACCAAAAGCGCTTATCCCGGTTGCAAACCGTCCTATCATCGAATATGTCATCGATGCGCTTTTGAAAAACGGCATCCGGGATATCATCGTAGTTGCGGGTTACCGGAAGGAACAGGTGATCCGGTTCTTAAACCAGCTCGAGGTTCCCGTTGAGGTTGTAATCCAGCCAAAACAACTGGGAACCGCCCATGCCCTCCAGTGCGCTGAGTCAAAGATAACGGGAGATTTCCTTGTCCTGCCCGGGGATAATTACATCGACCCTCACTCAATTGCACGGATATTGGGGAAATCGAATGCGATGCTCGTACGGGAACACCCCAATCCTTCAAATTTCGGGGTGGTGATGTTACAGGACGGGTATGTCACGGAGATCGTGGAAAAGCCGGAACACGCCCAGAGCCTGATGGTCAGTACCGGGATATACTCGCTTAAAAAAGAGATCTTCTCTTACATTAAAGGAAATGACCTCACAGATGCAATAGCGGCCATGATCCAACAGGGTATCCGGGTTCAGGGCGTTCCTGCAGATGACTGGCAGGACGCAATCTTCGCCTGGGATCTCCTCAAGATGAACCGGCGCCTGTTGCATCAGGTATCCCCGGGTCGTGAAGGGGTCACCAGCAGGCAGGCCATTATATCCGGCGTAGTGCACATCGGAAAAGGATCCACCATCGGACCCAACACCGTAATAACCGGGCCGGTGGTGATTGGGAATGATTGCATTATCGGACCAAACTGCTGCATCCTGCCAAATACCAGCATTGGTTCGCGGGTGACCCTTGAACCCTTTACCCTGCTTGGGGACTGCCTTATCATGGATGATACATCAATCGGATCTCACTCAAGAATGGTGAACACCATTATTGGTGAACGGTGCTTGCTTGCCGATCACACATCTGCGTCCATATCAACTGGCCTGATGGAGATCGAGGGCTCTGCTATACGGTCAGAATTCGGCGCTATTCTGGGTGACACCGTAATGAGCGGTCCGTTTTCAACATTCCGGAATTCAATACTGGGTAATAACGTCACCATCGAGGGGCAGAGTCGCATAACGTCACGGATCATTCCGGACGGATCCACGGTGGTATAACGTGTGTGGAATCGTCGGGTATATCGGGCGGCGGGAGGCGGCCCCGGTTATTGTCGAAGGTTTGAAAAAACTTGAATATCGCGGCTACGACTCGTTTGGTGTTGCCACGATGGGAGATGAGCTCTGCCTTGACAAACATAAAGGGCGGATCACGGAAAATGCCGGCGCAGCACTCCGCCTGAAAGGGAAGGCCGGTATCGGCCATACACGGTGGGCCACCCATGGTATCCCAAACGATGCAAATGCCCACCCCCATACAGACTGTACGGAAAAAATTGCACTCGTCCATAACGGCATTATTGAAAATTACAGCGAGCTCAAACGCCAGCTTCTAGCCCGCGGGCATGTGTTCAAATCCGATACAGATACAGAAGTTATCGTTCATCTCATCGAAGAAGCATATCGAAGGAAACAAGACCTGCTCGCGGCAGTTGGGGAAGTCGTCCCGTTACTTAAAGGGTCTTTTGCCCTCCTCGTCATGACCCCCGCAGAAGAACGCCTAATCGCGGTTCGACAGTCAAGCCCGCTGGTCATTGGCATCGGAGATGGGGAGAACTTCACCGCTTCTGATATGACGCCCCTCATCGAACATACCGAGCGGGCCATCTTTTTAGAGGACGGAGATGTTGCGTCCATCACCCTGGCGAAGGTTGACATATTTAATCAGGGAAACCCCGTCAGTCGTGAAGTGGAATTAATTGACTGGTCACTTGAGGATGTTAAAAAGGGCGGATACCCGCATTTCATGCTCAAGGAAATATACGAACAACCGCTCGCATTCTACAACACCATCCAGTCTGTCGATATGGATGCCCTGTCAAAAATCCTCAAAAATCCTGGAACCATAACGGTTGTGGCATGCGGATCGTCGTTTAATGCTGGACTCATCTTTAAGTATCTTCTCGAAGAATCCTGTGGGATCCCCGTCAGGATGGAATATGCATCAGAGTTCCGGTATTTTCCACCCCCGATCGATGGGCTTGTCATCGGGATAACACAATCCGGGGAGACTGCTGATACCCTCATGGCACTCCGGCAGGCAAGAGCACACAACTGCAGGACACTTGCCATCACCAATGTGCTTGGTAGTACCATCAGCAGAACCGCAGATACCACCATCTTCATGCGGGCGGGACCCGAGATCAGTGTTGCCGCCACGAAATCCTTTATTGCACAGCTGGCCGTACTGATGCAGATCGCTAACTGCCTTTGTGGCAGGAAGTGTGACGATATGCTCCAGCGAGCCCACCAGGCAATTGAGGAAGTCCTCCTCATGGATCTTACAGAAGTGGTCAGCCTGTGCAGGGGTGCATCAAGCATCTTTTATGTTGGCCGGGGCCCGTTTTATCCGGTCTCTCTGGAGGGCGCACTCAAGATGAAAGAGATATCCTACATCCACGCCGAAGGATATGCGGCCGGAGAGTTAAAACACGGGCCCTTTGCACTCCTATCCACCGAAACACCAGTCATTGCCCTCTGCATGCAGGGAGAGACGTATGGTGTGATGGTTTCCAATATCAAAGAGATGAAAGCAAGGGGTGCACCAGTAATTGCTCTGGGTTGTGGTGCCGACACCGAACTTGTGGATATCGCCGATATTTACATTAGCATTCCCCAGGCCCCGGTGTTCGTACAGGTGCTTTGCGCCCTTGTCGTTCTCCAGCTTCTCGCATATCATACAGCAGTTGCCATGGGATGTGACGTGGATAAACCAAGAAACCTTGCAAAGAGCGTGACCGTAGAATGAAAGAATATGGAAAAAATNNCCATCGGACTGAATGTTCAGATTTTCGAGCCGGTAACTCTTGGATTTCCCTCGCGGGATAACCTCAACAAGACCGATTTTTCCGGCACCACTATTGGAAAGAATGCTGTGCTGCGGTCAGGAACCATCATCTATTGCGATGTCGAGATCGGCGATGACTTCCAGACCGGACACAATGTCGTTATCCGCGAGAAAACCCGTATTGGCAACCGGGTAGCCATTGGTACTGCCACCGTCATCGAAGGGAACTGCAGCATCGGCGATAACGTCAGCCTGCAGAGCATGGTCTATATCCCGACCGATACCATAATCGAGGATTTTGTTTTCATCGGGCCGAATACGGTCCTCACCAATGACCGGTATCCCCCTTCCCGTATCGGGGGACTGAAAGGACCACGTATCAAAAAAGGCGCCGCAATTGGTGCCAATACCACCCTTGTTCCGGGGGTATGTATCGGAGAAGGGGCCCTGGTTGCTGCCGGCGCCGTGGTGACACGGGATGTTCCAGACCATATGCTTGCAATAGGTTCTCCGGCAAGGATCAAAGACCTCCCCCGCCAGATGACCGGCAATCTTTCCCATGAAGAATAATCGGGCAGGAAACCTTGTATCCCCTGCTGATCGGAGCTGTGTAATAAAACCATGAAGATCCTCCTCGTATCGACCCAGGACTACATCCATCACCCGATACCATCCCGTCATCACTATATTTTCGAGGACATGGCAACGCGCCACGAAGTGCATGTTGCACACTTCCATGTCAGCCGGTGTGAGGCACGACCGACCCGGTTAAAGGTTGAGGAGGCAACCCAGTTTTCCCTAAAGAGCCCCTTGTTGCATTACACATTCAATGCACCTTATCATTTCTACCGGTTCAACCAGCTCGTGCGGGATGGTGGATTCGATGTAATCGTTGCAGCAAACGTCCTTGCAGGTACCGCCGTAATCCGTGCTGCAAAGAGATATCAGGTCCCGGTCCTGTTCGATCTCAAGGACTGGTTTCCGGACTCTGCTGCCGCATATTTCAAGAACTCGTTTTTACAGGAGCTTGTTCGAAAAAGTGTCTGGGCAATTACCCGGTATAATCTCTCGCGATCTGACAGGATCACTACGGTTTCTCCATCATTGGTTGAAAAACTGAACGGGCTTGGCATTTCTGCCGGCCTGATTACCAATGGGGTGGATACCGACATTTTCAGGCCCATGGAGGGAGGGGATACGAGGAGGGAACTTGGCATAGGCGAGGATGAATTTATCATCGGATTCTCCGGCAGTGTTGAGCGCTGGTATGCACTCGACGAGATGATTCGTGCCCTTCCGGAAATCCTGCAAATCCGGCCGAAAACACGGTTGCTGATAGTTGGAGGATCCCTTTTTACCGGCTACCAGGACGAACTCCGGTCACTTGCAGAGGACTTGGGCGTTATTGACCGGGTGATTTTTACCGGTACGAAACCCTACCAGGAGTTGCCCCGCTACATTGCCTGCATGGATGCCTGCACGATTCCCTTATCCCCCCCGCAATGGGGCGATATCGCTCTTCCCAATAAATTCTTTGAATATTCAGCGTGCGGAAAACCCATCATCATGCGACCGATCCCCGATGTGACGCGGATCGGGGGACCCCACCTCCGGGTATACCGGACGCAGAAAGAATATATTGGCCATATCAGGACGCTGAT
>DUHF01000168.1 GCA_013331015.1 Methanoregula sp. | reverse complement strand
GGACCGGGGTCTCTTTTGGAATCTTTGATACCGGATACTCCACCCGCCGGTCATTCTCCCGGACGGCAACCGTCTGCGGCAGGATGATACGATCCTTGTAGCGGGAGAGGATCTCTTTGGCCTTCTCGATCTCGGGCTGGTATTTGAGCTGGACAATCAGCTGCGTGGAGGGGTTACCGATATCGTACCCGGCAGCGAGAAGGAAGACATTTGCAACAACTCCGATAACAATGACCGAATCCGCAATGCCCTTGTCGAGCACGTTCTTTGCAACATCGATGGAATCATCCACCTTGGTGCCGCCAAGGACCATGCATACGGGGCGGGGGGCTCCCGAGAAGACCTTTGAGAGGGTGAAGACCTCCTTCTCCATCAGGAGACCGCCGGCAGACCGCATCGCCATCGGGAGGCCGACCACGGTCGGCTGCGAGCGGTGGGCGGTGCCAAACGCGTCATTGACAAAAACATCTGCCATCGAAGAGAGTTTCTTCACCAGGTGGGTCTTCTTTGCCTCTTCAGGCTTTAAGGTGAGGTTCTCCTCGGCATTGAACCGGACATTCTCAAGCATCACCACATCACCGATCTTCATCGAGTGAACCGCTTCCCGGGCATGACGCCCGAAGATGGAGTCCACGTACGTAACGGGCTTGTTCAGGAGCTGTTCGAGTTTCTCGGCATGGGCTTCGAGAGGCGTGAAGTCCTTCTTGCCGGGCCGGCTCTGGTGGGTGACGATGACAACCCGGCTGCCTGCAAGCTCCCGGATGGTAGGGATGTGCTCGCGGAACCGTTTGTCGTCGAGGATGAGGTGGGACGTGGGATCGATCGGGGAGTTGAGATCGAGCCGGAGTAATACGGTTTTTCCCTCAGCGTTTAAGTCCCTGATCGTCCCGATTGTCATCTGATCCCTCCGTTATGGTTACGCGGTATTCCTCGACTTGATCTTCTTCATCCGGAAGAGTTCTTCGCGTTCCATCTCGTCAAGGCGCATCTTGATGAAATCCCGGGCTTCCGTCAGCTCGGGGATGACCTTGAACTCAAGTGCATTGACCCGGCGCTTGGTCTTCTCAATCTCATCGAGCAGCCGTTTCATCGTGGTCTCGATCTCGGCACTCTCGATAATGGATTCCACCAGTTCCTCGAAGGCCGAAGCGGTCTCATCGATGACGGTTGATGTACCGAGCATGCCGTAACCGCGGTTGATAACGCTCTTCCTGACCTTGTTGGAGTCGATCTGGGGTACAACAACCCCCATGATGTTCTTGCTCTTTAAGTGGATCTCGGGCACTTCCTTAACAGAGAATGCAGCGGATTTCACCCCGATGGCTCCCTCAACCGTGTTGGCAAGGGCCATCATCTCGGCTGCCCGCTCGTACTTCCTGAGGAGTTCGCCACGGCTGTCCTTTGCGTTTGCCAGGATCTTGAAAAATTCCAGGATCAGTCCATCGCGCTTCATCTTGAGGATCTTGTAGCCGCGCTCGGAGAGCTGGATCTTCCGCTTGAGGTTGATCAGTTCCGACCGGGTTGGCTTGATATCGCGCAGCGCCATGGATTACTCCTTCTTTGCACCGGACTTAACCTTCGGGTGGTACTTGCTGATAAGATCGCGGTCGATACGGGTCAGCTGCTCGACGGGCAGCGTGGAGAGGAGTTCCCAGCCGATGGTCAGGGTGTCCTCGATGGTACGGTCCTCGTCATAGCCCTGCCGCACGAAACGGTTCTCGAAGAGATCCGCAAATTCGAGGAGCAGGCGGTCACGCTCGGAGAGTGCGTCCTTTCCGACGATTGCCACGAGGCCGCGGAGGTCGTTGCCTTCCGCATACCCTGCGTACATCTGGTCGGAGACCTTCTTGTGGTCGTCCCGGGTCTTCCCGGGTCCGATACCAAGATTCATCAGCCGCGAGAGCGAGGGCAGCACGTTGATGGGCGGGTAGATCCCCTTGCGGTGAAGATCACGGTTCACCACGATCTGGCCTTCGGTGATGTAACCGGTCAGGTCGGGGATCGGGTGGGTGATATCGTCACCGGGCATGGTCAGGATCGGGATCTGGGTAACAGAACCCTTCTGGCCCTTGATCATACCAGCACGCTCGTAGATGCAGGCGAGATCTGTATACATGTATCCCGGATAGCCACGGCGACCCGGAACTTCTTCACGGGCTGCACCGATCTGGCGGAGCGCTTCGCAGTAGTTCGTCATATCCGTTAAGATAACGAGCACATGCATACCCAGCTCGAAAGCAAGGTATTCGGCAGTGGTCAGGGCCAGACGCGGGGTGATGATACGCTCAACAGCCGGGTCATCGGCAAGGTTGAGGAACACGACCGCGTGTTCGAGGGCACCGGTGCGCTCGAAGTCCTGCATAAAGTAGTTCGCTTCTTCCTTGGTGATACCCATTGCAGCGAACACGACCGCGAAACTCTCGGTTGAACCGGGCACCTTTGCCTGCCGTGCGATCTGGAGCGCAACATTGTTGTGCGGGAGACCTGCACCCGAGAAGATCGGGAGCTTCTGGCCCCGGACAAGGGTGTTGGTACCGTCGATCGTGGAGATACCGGTCTGGATGAAATCCGCAGGCATCCCGCGGGCGTACGGGTTGATAGCCGCACCGGTGATGTCGAGGCGTTTCTCGGGCACAATCTCCGGGCCGCCGTCGATGGGCTTACCGCCACCGGACAGGATACGGCCGAGCATGTCTTTACCCACCGGCATCTTGATGGTCTCACCGGTGAACCGGACCCCGCTGTCCCTGCCGATACCGGTCGTGGTCTCGAAGACCTGGACAACCACGAGCTCGTCGCTTGTGTCGAGCACCTGGCCGCGTTTGATCGTCCCGTCATAAAGGACAATGTTTACGAGTTCCCCGTAGGCAATCGGTTCGGTCTTCTCGACAAAGACGAGGGGACCGGCAATCTTGTTGATCGTCCTGTATTCCTTCATGCTGCCGACCTCAGGGTGTTAAACTCGGTGTCCATCTGCTTCTCGATCTTGGCCAGTTCGGGTTTGTAGTCCCTGATGAACTTGATCTGGGGAAGTTCGTTCTTCGCCTTGACCGTGTTGATCTGGGCCGGGCTGACACCAGCGAGCTGGGCAGCATAGGCAAGGTCAGCAAAAAGCTTGATGGATTTCATCATGTCGTACTGCTTGGTCATGTCGCAGAACGTGTCGACGGCATCGTATGCGTTCTGCTGGAGGAAGATCTCACGGATCATACGGGCAACCTCGATGGTCACCTGTTCTGCCTCGGGCAGGGCGTCGGAACCAACGAGCTGCACAATCTCCTGCAGTTCTGCTTCCTTCTGGAGGACTTCCATGGCCCACGACCGGATCTTGTTCCAGTCGGGGGAGACCTCCTTGTCGTAATAGCCCTGGAGGGTCTCTAAGTACAGCGAGTAGGAGTTGAGCCAGTTGATGGCCGGGAAGTGCCGGCGCTGGGAGAGTTTGGCATCCAATGCCCAGAAAACCTTGACGATACGCAGGGTGTTCTGGGTGACGGGCTCCGAGAAGTCTCCGCCGGGCGGGGATACTGCGCCGATGACCGATACAGATCCGCCGGCACCGCTGAGGGTCGTGACAAGACCTGCGCGCTCGTAGAACTCCGATAGACGGGCTGCGAGGTAGGCCGGGTATCCTTCTTCACCGGGCATCTCTTCAAGACGGCTGGAGATCTCACGCATGGCTTCTGCCCAGCGGGAGGTCGAGTCTGCCATCAGGGAAACATCGTATCCCATGTCACGGAAGTACTCCGCGATGGTGATACCGGTATATACGGATGCTTCACGGGCAGCCACCGGCATGTTGGAGGTGTTTGCGATGAGCACCGTCCGCTCCATTAAGGGCTTTCCGGACTTGGGGTCTTCGAGGTGCGGGAATTCGGTAAGAACTTCCGTCATCTCGTTGCCGCGTTCACCGCAGCCGATGTAGACCACGATCTCGGCATCCGACCACTTGGCCAGCTGCTGCTGGGTAACCGTCTTGCCGCTCCCGAACGGGCCGGGAATTGCGGCAGTGCCGCCCTTTGCAATCGGGAAGAG
>DUHF01000273.1:3319-3921 GCA_013331015.1 Methanoregula sp. | reverse complement strand
GGGACCGGTACCTTATTGAGGGCGAATTTATCCACGGCTCAGAGATTACCGTAACCGGGACCCTCACCGGCAGCAGGATCCTCCCGGAGCAGGTACAACCTGTCACCCTCAGGAGCGAAGATATCCTGAACCAGATCCAGCAGTTTATAAAAAAAATCCAGCCGTGATCTTTTCACTTTCACCCCCCGCACGCCCGGGGGTATTTATCCCAGTGTTTAACATCTTGTTGTGCCATAGGAGTGTATAAGAAATGGCTGAAGGACCACTCGAAATTGAAGATTTACCGGGCGTAGGCCCGAGCACTGCAGACAAGCTCCGGGAAGCCGGTTACCTGTCTGTTGAAAGTATCGCAACCGCAAGCCCGGCAGAGCTCTCCGAGGTCTCGGAGATCTCCGAATCCACCGCCAAGAAGATCATCAAGGCAGCCCGGGAGATAGCCGATGTCGGCGGGTTCAAGACCGGCAGGGACATCTTTGAGGCACGAAAGGATGTGAAGAAACTCTCGTTCCGGGTCCCCGAGCTGGACACCCTCCTCGGTGGCGGCATGGAAACCCAGGCCATCACCGAGATGTACGGTGAGTTCGGGTCCGGTAAGAGCCAGA
>DUHF01000273.1:3065-3195 GCA_013331015.1 Methanoregula sp. | reverse complement strand
TGGACAATATCCATATCGCCCGGGCGCACACGTCCGATCACCAGATGCTCCTCATCGATAACTCCCGCGAACTTGCAGACGAACTCAAAGGCAGCGACAAGCCGGTCAAGCTCTTCATCATCGATTCCTT
>DUHF01000273.1:0-3008 GCA_013331015.1 Methanoregula sp. | reverse complement strand
CTCTTCAAGCTCATCGACCAGCACAACGCGGTGGGACTGGTCACCAACCAGGTCATGTCCAACCCGGCAGTCTTCTTCGGGGACCCGACCAAGCCCATCGGGGGCAACATTGTCGGCCACACCGCCACGTTCCGTCTCTACCTGAGGAAGAGCAAGGGCGGCAAGCGCATTGCACGCCTCGTGGACAGCCCCAACCTGCCCGAGGGCGAAGCACCGTTCATCGTAGAAGAGGCTGGTCTCAAATCGTGTTAAAAGCACTCCTCACGGACATCGACGGGACAATCACCGGGCCCGACCGCAGGATAGATACCGGATCGATACTTGCGATCCGGTCCCTCATCAGTTCCGGTGTTGAGGTCGTACTGGCAAGCGGGAATACCGCCTGCTTCATGGACGCACTCTCGCGGATGATCGGCACGAACGGGACGTTCATTGCCGAGAACGGCGGGGTGTACCGCATCGGGTATGGCAGCCCCCTCACCATCAACGGCAGCCAGGCTGCCTGCCGCACCGCACTTGCTGCAGTGCAGGACCATTTCCGGGCGAAAGGTACCGAGCTGGAACTCTACAGCCCGGATTACCGGTATGCAGATCTTGCATTTGCCCGGACGGTCCCGGTTGATGAGGTTTTTACCATTCTTAAAGATCATCCGGTGCAGGTCATCGACACCGGGTATGCCATCCATATCCAGTCGCCCAGAATCAACAAGGGAACTGCCCTCGAACTGCTCGCTTCCGGCATGGGACTCCTGCCAGCCGATTTCCTTGCCATCGGGGACTCGCTCAACGATCTCCAGATGCTCAAAACCGCAGGTACGGCCGTCACGCTGGCAAACGGTCATCCGGACCTCAAGAGTATTGCACACTATGTGACCGGAAAAGAGTATGGCGATGGGTTTGTGGAAGCAGTTGAAAAATATTTTTTTATTTCCGCGCAAGGTAGCGGTCAACCACAATATAATCCTTGATGTCCTTGACAGCCTCGAACGGGATCTTCAGGATCTTGTCATCTTCCATCTCATAGCTGGCAGTATCAAAGGTCGCGTCAGGGTGAACGAGCATACCGATAACCTGGCCGGAATCGAAGTCCACCCGGATGTTCTTTAACGTCCCGATGAGCTTGCCATCGTTGCTCATAATCTTCTTTCTTGATAGGCTGCGGGCAAATACACGAGTCATAAAAAAATTGACGATGTATAAATATTTAAAATGTTCTGAAATTGGCGTGAAAATTTGAGTGTTTTTTTAAAAAGAGAAAGGCAGAAGCCTTATTTGAACATTTCCGCGGCCATTCTGATATCCGCTCCCCGCAGGGTCTTCCTGCCGGCATGGTCGGACATCTTCTTGGCTTCTTTTGCGAGGAACGTCCCGTATTCTTCCATCAGCTCTGCGAGGGTCTCGGTGGCATCGGCACTGACTCGTTCGGCACCACCTTTCTTGATGATGCGTTCGACAGCGGCCTGGGATAACTCGGTCATGTGAACTTGATTCCTCCCATACCTTTTGAGCTCAGGTATCTAAAGGTATTTCCATTTTAGAGCGAGGGAAATACCCTTATCACATCCGATTGCGTGAGGATCCCGACCGGCCTGCCATTCTCGACAACGATAAGCCGGCCGATCTGCATCTCCTTGAACCGGTTGATGACCTCGAAAAGCTTCACATCCGAGCCGATCTCCTCAACCTCGTCCGTCATCACTTCAGAGACCGGGGTCGAGAGGGGAAGGTTGTTCTCGATTGCCGAGGCGATATCGCTCATCGTGACGATCCCCTGCAGGGCATCATCCTCGATGACCGGCGCGCCGTGGATGTGCTTGTGGTTGAAAAGGATCAGGGCATCCCGCAGCGTGTCAAGACTCCGGAGCGTTATGAGCGGGCTTCTCATGTACTGACGGATAGGTTGCTTGGGAAGCGAGATCATCTCGGAGGTTGCAATCAGGAGCGACTGCTTCACCTCGTCTTTCCCAAACACCTCGCCGCGTATCAGGAGCTTGTTGACCGGGGTTGGCCCGATGGTGATCTTGTCCCCGATCTCAAAGAGTCTCGTGCTGCCAAAGAGGCGGATGACCGCATGACAGATGTCCGGGTGGCAGAGCGTGGTGAAATCGATCTCCTGCACGGTAGCCCCTTTCACCACCTCCCCGTCCCTGCTGATCGGCACATCGTACTCGCTGCCCTTGATATTCAGATTAAGCTCATGGTAGGCAAGGGCGGTCGGGATATACCCCCCCTTGGGGCCCGGGACGCCATCGACAAGACCGATGGATTTGAGGGCCTGCATCTGGTTGCGCACGGTTCCCGGGTTCCGGTGGATCCTGTCTGCTATCTCTTCACCTTTTATGGAGTGCGAGTGCTGGTGATAGAGGGTGATTAAGGTGATGAGAATATCGCGCTGGATAAGGGACAGGTCCATAACGATAAACCGTATGACGTTCCATAAATATATAGGGAGCGATTTGTGGAATTCGAAAAGATGCCGACAGTGCCAACCGCTGACGAGATCCTTGACCGGAGTTTCCGGCGTGCGGCAAAGAAGATGGCAGAGAAGAACAACAAGGAGCGCGCCAATACCGATTTTGTACGGGCCGTTGGCGCGGCAGTCCATGACCGGCTGGTCTATATCATACGGGGATTCCCCGAGTTCGAAGACCTGCCACCCTTCTACCGGGAGATGGCAGAGATCCTGTTTGGGATCGACCGGCTCAAACAGTCGCTTGGTGCAGTAGGGTGGGCGGCAAAACACACCAAGATGGTGGGTAACCAGCTCGTGCTCCAGTCCCGCAAAGCCGATGACACCCTTGTTGTCCGCAAGCGGGCTGTTGCCCGGCTCGCTTCGATGGTCCACCAGATCGACAAGGATTTGCGGTTCTTGAACGAGGTCAGAAATGTCCTGCGAAAACTTCCCAATATCGAGGATACGTTCACCATCGTCATCGCGGGCTACCCGAATGTCGGGAAGTCCTCGTTCATCCGCAGGGTATCGTCCGCAGAGCCGGAAGTGGCATCCT
>DUHF01000061.1 GCA_013331015.1 Methanoregula sp. | reverse complement strand
CCCCCGTTTGCGATTGTGCCGCCGCCCCCGGCGGGGCGCCCCCGCGGCGGATCAAGACGGTTAAAATAATTATTTACCGGTTTTCATCGTTCGGGTGTGAACCCGAGCGGTTCATGTGCGTTTCTCCAGAGCACAAAAAAAGAAAATTTTCACTTCTTAAGCAGCCGCACAAGCAGCGCCTTCTGCGCATGGAGCCGGTTCTCTGCCTCGTCCCAGACAAGACTCTGGCCGCCTTCCATAACCTCATCGGTGATCTCCTCGCCCCGGTGGGCAGGGAGGCAGTGGAGCACGCGGGCATCAGGGGATGCGAGTTTCATCAAGTCGGAATCCACCGTATAGTCCCCGAAGAGTTTCATCCGTTCATCCCGTTCATCCTCGTCGCCCATCGAGATCCAGGTATCGGTGACAATGACATGCGCATCCTTTACTGCCTTCTCCGGTTCCCGAACGAGCGTCACCTTCCCGCCAAGATCCTTTGCCTTTTTCACATAATCGGCATCCGGCTCATACCCTTTGGGGGTTGAAACCGTCACATCAAGACCGGTGAGAACGGTAGAGAGGATCAGCGAGTTACAGACATTGTTGCCATCCCCCACCCACGCAACCTTGAGATCCTGCGTTGAGCCGAAATGCTCCTGCATGGTCATGATATCGGCAAGGAGCTGGCAGGGGTGCTCCATGTCCGAGAGCCCGTTGATGACCGGAATGGTTGCATACCGGGCAAACTCCGCAATCGTACTGTGCTTGTATGCCCGGATCATCATGGCAGAGACATACCGGGATGCTGCCCGTGCCGTATCCCGGATCTCCTCCCCACGCCATATCTGCATATCGCGGGCATTCAAAAAGAGGGCATGCCCCCCCAGTTCGTTCATCCCCACTTCGAACGAGATATGGGTCCGGGTCGAGGACTTCTCAAAGATCATGGCAAGAGTCCTGCCGCTCAGGAGGGGGTGGGGAATGCCCTTGCTCTTCTGCTGCTTGAGCTCGCGGGCTACGGTCAGCAGGTCAGCAAGCTCCTCCTTGTTGATGTCAAGTATGGATATGAAATCTTTCATCATTGCAATTCCTTCATATGCGCTATGCGCTGATCGAGCAGTTTCCGGGTGCCGATGTCCCGCCGGTACCGCACGTTGCCTTTGACCGAGGACGCTGCCACCTCGGCATGGTGCTCTGCTTCCTCGAGGGTATCTCCCATACCGACAAACGCGAGCGTCCGGGAGGTCAGGGAGACAAGGCTGCCCTCTCTCTCTTCGATGTTTGCATAATAGAGCAATGCACCGGGATGTTTTCCGACGGTTATTGTATCTCCCGGTACGGGTTTGTCCGGATAGCCTTCCGGAACAAGGTATTTACAGACGGTGGCTTTCCGGTCAAACGTTACCGCTGCTGAACAGAGAGTACCGTGTGCAATCCCGCAGGCAATCTCCCCGAGATCGGAAGAGAGAAGCGAGAGGACGTTCATTGCCTCCGGGTCGCCGAACCGGGCATTGTACTCGATCACTTTTGGGCCTTTTGCCGTGTTCATGAACTGCCCGTACAGGATCCCCTTGTAGGGGTGGCCTTCCTGTGCCATGGCAGCAACCGTTGCCATCATGATATCGAGCGCCTTTTTGTAATCCGCATCCTTGACAAACGGCATCCGGTGGTCGGGCATTGTATAGGAGCCCATTCCCCCGGTGTTGGGCCCGGTATCCCCCTCAAATGCACGTTTGTGATCCTGGACAAGGGGCATGGGAACGAGACTTTTCCCGTCAACGAAAGCCTGGAGCGTGAACTCCTCGCCCAGCAGGCGCTCCTCGATGACGGCTACTCCGTGAAGGGACCGGACATATTCGACAGCTCCCTTCCGGTCGACCTGCTCGCCCATGATCCGGACGCCTTTGCCTCCGGTCAGACCGATCGGTTTCACCACGAGATCGCCCTCGTGGTTTTCGATAAAGGCAACGGCATCTTCCGTATTGTCAAAGACCCGGTATTCCGGGCAGCCGGGGATGCGGTTCCTGTGCATCAGTTCGCGGCAGAACGCCTTGTCGGTCTCGAGCCGCGCTGCTGCACGGGACGGGCCAACGCACGGGAAGCCTGCCGCCTCAAGGACATCAACAATTCCGGTTTCTAAGGGCGCCTCCGGCCCGATGACCGCGTAGTCGATTCCGCATTCTTTTGCAAATGCGAGGACCCGCCCCGTATCGGTCTCTTTATGGAGGAGCACGTCTTTTGCGATTTGTGCGATTCCCGGGTTGCGTTTTGCCATCACCGAGAAGACGTGAGTTTTCGGGTTGCGGGCAAGAGCAGCAGCTATCGCATGTTCCCTGCCGCCGCCGCCCACAACAAGTGCCTTCATAACCATCCTATTTCGCCTTCGGATTACAAAGTCCTTACTCTTTTAAAAGATCGGAAACGGTCACCAGCGGCACGAGCCGGATCCCATGACCGGCAAGCATCGAACCGGCACCCTGCTCCCGGTCGACAACCGTAACAACACAATCCACGATCGCCCCGGCCGCCCGCAGGGCATCGATCCCGTACAGGGCAGAACCACCGGAAGTGGTCACATCCTCGATGAGGAGGACCTTTCTGCCCCGGACATGGCCGATGACGACATCCGTCTTGCCATGCCCCTTCTCAGAAGACCGTATGATCGCGTAGGGTTTTTTTGCAGCAAGGGACGTTGCAACCGCAAGGGAGACTCCCCCGACTGCGACGCCGGCGATAACGTCAAACTCCTGGGAACCGCAGACCTCTGACGCGATCGCTGATAACAGGTCGGGATTGGTCACCGCGGTCTTCACATCGATATAATACGTGCTTTTCGCACCGGATGCTAACGTAAAATCCCCAAATTCGATGGCTTTGTACGTAAT
>DUHF01000294.1 GCA_013331015.1 Methanoregula sp. | reverse complement strand
TCGAGATCGACATCACCGCCCTCCTGGCTGGTGCAGGGATCGGTGCCATCGCCATTGCCCTTGCTGCACAGGAGATCATTGGCAACTTCCTTGGCGGGGCCATCATCACCCTCGACAAGCCCTTCCGGGTGGGGGACCGGATCAAGTACGACACCTACATTGGCGATATCATCAGCATCGGGCCGCGGAGCACAAGGATGAAGACGCTCGATTACCAGATCGTCACCATCCCGAATTCCAAGCTCACCTCAAACGTCATCACCAACTACGCGATGCCGGATGTCCGGCTCAAGGTCCGGATCCCATTCTCGGTGGCGTATGGCAGTGACATCAAGAGGGTCAAGGCAATCCTTCTGGAGATCGCAAACGAGGCTGTTGAAAAAACCCCGTGGACGGTGCCGGACCCCAAACCATCCGTCTATTTCCTCGAATTCGGAGATTCGAGCCTCAACGGCCAGCTTATCCTGTTTACGGACGATTACACCCACCTCTGGGACGTGCAGGACTACATCAATATCCGTATCGATGAGCGGTTCAGGGAAGAGGGAATCGAGATCCCGTTCCGGCAGGTCGATGTCCATATGCGGGGGCAGGAGAGCGGCACCGGTAAGAGCGCGTAACCGGCACACGGCAACGGGGGAACCGGGCGACAAGCCCGATACCGCCCCGTTCTCATTCCTGCCGGCACCGGCATCCCCTCCCCGTCAAACGATAACCTCTTATTTTTTTACGTGTTCAGTACTAACCGGATGGATGCAGCGGTCACGGTTCTGTTTTTAGGCATCCTCATCTTCCTCGGAAACATCCTCTCCCGGTTCTTTGCTATCACCAAGATCCCTGATGTTCTCTTCCTGATGGCCATCGGGATCATCATCGGTCCGTTACTGGGCCTGGTCACTCCCGATGCATTCGGGGTGGTCGGGCCGCTTTTCACGATGGTCACGCTCGCCATCATCCTCTTTGAAGGCGGCCTTCACATCACCCTTGGGGCATTACGAAAGGCGATGAAAGGCACGCTTGCGATCACGGTTGCGAACTTTATTGTCATGACGGTCATCTGCATCGTCATCATGAAATATCTTGCAGGCTTTTCGGTCATCGAGTCCTGCCTCCTGGGCGCGATCCTCGGCGGGACATCCTCTGCCGTGGTTATCCCGTTTACCAAATACTTAAGCCTGAAAAAAGAGACAAAGGCCATCCTTGCGCTCGAATCGGCCCTCAGCGACGTGCTCTGCATCGTAATGCTCATCGCGCTTATCAACTTCATCAGCCTTGACGAGTTCAATGTCGCCTACCTTATCGGCAACCTCTTCGCCTCGTTCTTTATCGCCATCTTCATCGGGGTGATTGCCGGGGTCGGATGGTCGTTGTTCTGCCACAGGATCGCAAGCATCAAGAGCATCTTCATCACCCCCGCATTCGTCTTCATCGTCTTTGGGTTTGTGAACCTTCTTGGGTTCTCGGGTGCCATCGCTGCACTTGCCCTCGGCGTAACGCTCGGGAACCTCTCTTATTTCAGGGTGGAACGAGTCCTCCCCATCATGGATAACGAGATCAGGCAGGTCGAGCTCTCACCCATGGAGACCGTGTTCTTCGCCCAGCTCGTGACCCTGTTGAAGACATTCTTCTTCATCTATATCGGGATCTCGATCCGCTTCACGTACATGGAGATCTTTTACATGGGTGCGGCGATCACGGTGGCAGCGTATCTTGCCCGCATCGTCATCGTCTGGCTCACGATCCCCCGGAGCATCCCCAGATCGGATGCCTCGGTTATCGCCGTCATGCAGGCAAAGGGGCTTGCTGCTGCGGTGCTTGCATCCCTTCCCCTCCAGGCAGGTATCGCGGTGGGGCAGGGGATTCAGGACATCGTGTACATTGTGATCTTTTTGAGTATCCTTGTCTGCTCGGTGATGGTCTTTTTGCTGGAGCGGACACCATTCTGCCGGGTATACCAGCGGTTGTTCTGGTCGTTTGGAAAAGGGACGCCGGCACCGTAGCCGGTCATCCCCTGCAAGCACCGGGACCCGTTATGGAACGGTGAAACTGAATTGCAGCCAGACGGCACAGACGGATATGGGCAAAAAAGGAACGTGGGCAGGATGATTATTTGATGAGCAGCCGTTGCCCGTTCTGCATCGGGTGGACATCGTTGTTTGCCGTGTAGCCAAGATCGCCTGCAAACTCAGCGTAGCCGGCCGTCATCTTCAGGTCGGCATGGGCGGGGATGATATGCTGGGGATTGAGCATCTGGAGAAACTCGTAGTGATCCTCCCGGTACGCGTGACCGCTGACGTGCAGGTCCTCGAAGATACGGCCACCCGCCTTCCGGATGAACTGCTCAATCCGGTACCGCTGCCCGACATTCATCGGGTTGGGGATGATGTTGGCCGAGAAGAGCACCTTGTCGCCTTTCCCGACGGTAAGCGGGGTGTCGCCAAGCGCCATCCGGGTGAGGATGGAACCGGGTTCTCCCTGGTGGCCGGTCACGATTGGCAGGAACTTATCCTTTCCTTCCTTCATCATCCGGCGCATCACGCGGTCAACGGTCTTCCGGTTCCCAAAGACGCTTGCCGTTGAAGGGAACGAGACGAACTTCATCTGTTCTGCGGTGACGGAGTACTTCTCCATGGAGCGCCCGAGAAAGACCGGTTTCCGGCCGATCTCGTGCGCACATTCTGCAATGGTCTTGACCCTCGAGATGTGGGACGAGAACGTCGAGACCACGATGCCGTTCTTGTCATCCTCAAAACTCGTGATAACGTCCCGGACAAGGTCCCGGGCGATCCGCTCGCTCGGGCACCGGCCCGGCCGGTGAATGTACGTGCTCTCCACGATCAGGGCAAGAACGCCTTCCTTGCCGATCTGGCGGAACCGGGCAAAGTCCGGCGGCTCTCCAATGACCGGCGACCGGTCGAACTTGAAGTCGCAGGCATACACAATCGCCCCCCGGGGGGTATGGAGCACCGGGGTCACCGTATCAATGATCGAGTGCTGGGTCCGGACAAACTCCAGGACCAGGTTGGGGGAGAGCGTGTACCGCTGCCCGGCCTTGAGGGCAAAGAGCCGGTTACTGACGCCGAATTTTCTCTCGCCGGAGATCTGCTGCCGGATCAGTTCCGTGGCATACGGGGTCGCGATGATGGGCGCCTTGTACCGGTGTGCCAGTTTCGGGATCGCCCCGATATGGTCGAGGTGCCCGTGAGAGCAGACGATGGCTTTTACCGATCCTGCAACATTCTGCAGGATAGTGTCGTCGGGGATCGCCTTGATCTTGATCAGGTCAAGGGAATGCATCTCGTCGACCTCTGCATCCTCGTGGATCATCAGCTGGTCGAGGCGGAGCCCCATGTCAAAGATGACAATTTCCTTGCCGCAGCGGACGGCGGTCATGTTCCGGCCGACCTCGTCATATCCGCCAACGGCGATTATCTCTATTTCCATTATTTGTGTATCTCCTGAAGATTCTTCTGGGTGTTTTTTGGTATTGTTGTGGATTTTTTCCCCGGTTGTCCGGACTCTGCAGGTTTCCCTTTATAAGGGGTGCCAGCCGGCGGCAGGATGCCGTTGTGGCGACCGGGCGCATTTTTATTTGGATTTTTCCACGTTGATTTTTGAGATGGCAGCGACTATTGCCCCGGCGTCCGTTTGAGTTTTCCACCAGTGACATCGGCAGTGCGAGTTGCAAAAAAAGGGTGACGGAAAGCAGACGGCTATTTTGACCTGCTGCTCCTTTTCCCTCCCTTTTGCTACTCCCGGCACATTGGTGGAGGGCCTGCACGCAGGTTTTTGTGCGGCAGGCATAGTCCGGGGCCCCTGACGCGGGCCATCACCACGAAACCGTGGATCATCCTGACCTGATGCAAAGCCCCGGTATCTTCATTCGGGGCCGTGCTGTAAAGATGGCTTTTGCCACCGTCCGCGTTCATCTGCACAATCACTTTTGGATCGTGCAGGGGGTTCCGGCATGATGAAGATTACCGGAATCGTGTCTATTTTAAATGGGGATACAAATACATCAACCTTTGGCTTGTTACCAGTAAGGAAAACCATTGGACGGATCGTG
>DUHF01000189.1 GCA_013331015.1 Methanoregula sp. | reverse complement strand
CGCTTGTGGAAGCGCCGTGCTGCGGACCCTGCATGGGCGGGGCGTTCGGCCTGATCGCGCCCGGCGAGGTCTCGCTCTCCACCTCGAACCGCAACTTCAAGGGCCGTCAGGGAAGCACGGACGGCAAGGTGTACCTCTGCTCACCGGCAACCGCTGCGGCAAGTGCTATCACGGGCGAGATCACCGACCCGAGGGAGGTCTGACCATGGCAGCAAAGAAGACGGTGCCGGTCAGGAAGGTTTTGGAGTCCGGAGGGCCGGTTGCAAAGAATGCCCGGGCATGGAAGTTCGGCGACGACATCGACACCGATGCCATCATCCCCGGCCGGTTCCTCATCATCAATAACCCTGACGAGCTCGGAAAGCACGCATTTGAAGGCACAAGGGACGAGTTTGCAAAGAAGGTGCAGCAGGGCGATGTGATTGTCGGGGGACGCAACTTTGGCTGCGGCTCCTCACGCGAACACGCCCCGCTTGCCCTCATCGGCGCCGGCGTCAAAGTCGTGGTTGCCCGCTCGTTTGCCCGGATCTTCTTCCGGAACTCGATCAATGTCGGGGTGCTCCCCGTGGTCTGCCCGGATGCCGACAAGATCGCTGACGGGGCGAAGATCAGCCTCAATATCAAAGAGGGAAACGTCGTGGCTGACGGAAAAACCTATGCTATTGAGCCGGTGCCTGCGTTCATGCAGGGCATCATCGACGCCGGCGGGCTTGTGGAATATGCAAAGAATGTAAAGGAGTTACCGACATGTACAAGATAGCGTCAATCGGCGGCGACGGGATCGGCCCGGAGATCGTCAGCGAGGGCAAGAAGGTCCTCGAAGCAGCAGGAGAGAAGTTCAACTTCGATATCGAATGGACGGACTTCGATATCGGGGCTGACCGCTACCTTGCAGAAGGCAAACTTCTGACCGAGGACGACTTAACAGAACTCGAAAAGTTCCGTGCGATCTACTTCGGCTCCATCGGGGACGACCGGGTAAAGCCCGGCATCCTGGAGAAGGGGATCCTCCTTGCGCTCCGTTTCCACTTCGACCAGTACGTGAACCTCCGGCCCATTAAGCTCCTCAAGGGCGTCGAGACACCGCTGGCCGGCAAAGGCCCGGAGGACATCGACTTCGTGGTTGTCCGCGAGAACACCGAGGACTTCTATGTGGGTATCGGCTCCCGGTTCAAACAGCACCAGAAGATCGAACTCGACGTGATGCGGGACATCTACAGCGTGAAGTTCGGCCTTGACGTGACGAGCGACGCCGAGGAGATCGCGTACCAGATCGGGGTTATCACCCGCGAGGGTTCACGCCGGGTCCAGACCTATGCCTTTGACCTTGCCATGCAGAGAAAGAAGAAACTCACCTCGGTTGACAAGGCCAATGTCCTTTCGGACGTGTATGGTCTCTGGCGCGATGTCTTTACCGGGACGGCAAAGAACTACCCGGAAGTCACGACCGACTTCACGTTTGTTGACGCCATCACCATGTGGTTTGTCAAGAACCCGGAGTGGTTCGATGTCGTGGTCACGCCCAACATGTTCGGGGACATCATCACCGATCTCGGCGCCATGATCCAGGGCGGGCTCGGCCTTGCCCCGGGCGGAAACATCAACCCGAAGGGAACCTCGATGTTCGAACCCATCCACGGCTCCGCACCGAAGTACAAGGGCATGGGGGTTGCAAACCCGATTGCCACCATCTGGGCGGGATCGCTCCTGCTCGACCACATCGGGGAGCACGAGGCGGCAGCGGCCGTTGTCCGGGCAATCGAGCAGAGCATCCACGACGGCATGGTGACAAAAGACCTTGGCGGGCAGGCGGTCAGCACCTCGAAAGCCGGCTCGTATATTGCCAAGTGCGTGAAGAAGGAGCAGTAATACAATTTCCTGAAGGGGCCCTCCTCTCCTGCCGTGGGCCTCAGGCCGTTCTCTTTTTTTTTACTTTGTAGAAACACGCATGAACGTGCGTTCACTCAGGGATGATGGAAATCGTGGGTTGTCCGGTAATACGGACGGGTTCGCGCACCAGAGTCTTTCAGGAGCATCCCGGCCCGGATTGCCGTCCAAAAGGAAAATGAGAACCGAAGTGAGGCCGCCGCAGGGGCGGCGGCAGGCATCGCAACGCGCTATTGAGCCCCCAATGGGGAATGGGTTGGCACGAAGGAGGCTATCATAACCTCAAAAAGAGTATCCCTGCAGAGAGAAAAAAAACATCAGGGTGAAGTACCCGCCTCCAACGCCCGCTTCTTATGGACGTAGGACGGGTACCACACGGTAAATCCGATAGCGATGAGCATGACAGCCCATGGCAGGTTGCCCCAGATCGCAAGGCTTGGATCGTGTTGTATCAGCAGGAACGCATTGATCGCGAAACCCAGGGTGAATGCAATTCCCCATACCCCGGTTATGACATAATTTACGTGAATAAATGGCGCGCTCTTTGCACGCTCGGGCTCCACACCCTCTCTCGAATACTGGAGGGTGAACGGGAAGTGGAAGAGCATCGTCGCCCAGCAGACGATAGTCAGGATCAGCATCGAGAGTACGGCAAGGTAGTTCGCGAGATAGTACTGCTGTAATCCGGCAATCAGAATGAAGAAGACGACAAAAAATACCAGGGTAACAACGGAGAGGATGTAACCCTTGAGCAGCTGTTTGTAACTTGTCAGGATCGTGAGTGCAAGAGCAACAATAAAAGCAAGGATCAGGCTCTCCATGGTCGACCCTGCAAGGAGGGTAAATGCGATCCATGGCACGAATGCGGTGAGAAGTGATAGCAGGTTCATTGCGCTCAAAAAGAAGGAGGTCCGGGAAGATATAGCTTATTTAATGTCAGTTTCCCGGACAGGAACGATCGGTATCCGCTCAAACCCAAATCCGGACCCGACAACCCGTTACCGCGAATCATTCTGAACCGCATACCGGCGCAACCGCTCCAACTGCCACGTGCGTTCCCCGATGAGGCCATCGTCAGCGTTGCCGGTGTGGGCCGCAACCGCCCGTATAGCATACACCGAACAGGAAAGGGCATGGGTTGGGACATGGGCGGTTGCAACGGCCTGTCCGGCAGCGTGGGCAGCAAATACCGCATCCGCTTCCTTTGCTTCCCGGGCAGCAGCGTGGGCATCGAGAGAGGCTTGCCGGATGCCGGTCATCCTGAACATGCCGGTGGCTGCCCATTGCCGGCAGGCATCAATCGCTGCATGAGGCCGTATATCACCCGGCCGATCCTCTAAAAAGAACGGCAGGACATGTTCTGCACAATCAGCAGCCCAGAGTGCAAGCGCCCGTTTGTCCGGCTGGAAGATCCGGTGGTCGATCTTTTCAGTGTATGGCCTGCCGAGCACCAGGGATACATCCCTGCGGATATCAGACAACAGTGCCACAGGTTTGATGGTTTTAGGCCTTTTGCGGGGCATACATGAGGAAGAGATGATGATTGCGAGCCCGAAGTCCGGCCTATACCGACTCCTCTTCCGCACCCTCGTTGCGGCCAAAGATCGAGCGGATTGCCCTGAGCGGGGAGCGTCCAGCCGCTTTTGGCTCCTTTGGCCGGACACCCTTAAAGAGGATCTCCGCCTCTTCGATCCCCTCGTCCACGTGCATCTTCTCGGTGATATCAATGAGCGACCCCACGATGGCGACCGTCCTGCCATCTTTTACCACCGGGATCTCGTTAACCTCGATCCAGATCCGTTTTTTGTCCCCGGCCTCCATCTCCAGCCGGTACGGGGGCTCGCGTTTTCCGGTCGAGACCGCCCGCAGCGTGCGTTCGAGACCTGCGGCGTTGACCGGGTTATCCGTTAAGTAGTCGGTCCATGAGCGCTTCTTTGTGTTCTTTTCGCACTTCAGGAGCTGGCGAATCCGGGGACTGATGAATGTCGTGCGGTGGTCGGGGGTATGGGCATAATACATCTGGGGACCGCTCTCGATGAGGAGCAGGAGTTCCTCATCCCGTTTCCGTATCGCCTTCTGGTCGTTCTTGAGCGGGGTCATGTCACGACCGGTGGCAACGAGGGAAAGGGGAGCGTTGTTCCCGTCCAGAATGGATCGGATCGACCAGCTGATGCACCGCAGGCCCTTTGTTGTCTGGAGCCACTGCTCCACGATGCAGGTGTACGGCGGACGGAAGAGCCGGGTCATCTGGGTTGCGATCACGTCCGAATACTTCTCGGTGGTGACCGGCATAAAGACACTGCCACAAAGCTCGTCTTTGGACTTTCCGAGCAGCTCTGTATAGGCAGTGTTGACAAATTCGAGCCGGCCTTCCAGGCTGACCTTCACGATGAGATCCTGCTGCTGTTCCACAAGATTACGGTATTCTGCTTCCGTGGTATCCATGGTTTACGCTCAGGCACTCCTGTACTGGTCCGCGCCGGTTACTCCTTGTAAAAACGGAGGACGCATCTCCACACTAAAAAAGATCTGTTGCGGAACTATTAATGGTACACGATTCAAAAAAAACAAAAAAATGAACAGGGGTAATGAGAGGGGAGGACCGGGGATACCGGTGCAGTTTTTTATCAGACGGCCGCCCCGATGGTCTGCTGGCCGGAGGCAACGCGGCGGAGCCGCTGCGTAGGGATGTCGGGGATCCTCACGATGCCGGCCAGACGCTCCTTCCCGTAGAGTACGCCCCGGAGGGCGTTGAGCGAGAGGGTGAAAGACCCTGTCCCGAACAGGTCAATATTCAGGGCTTTGCCGGACGCGGAGACCTGCGCAAGGCCTGCGGTGGCACCGAGATAATACTCCCAGTTCCTGGTGAGCTCCTCAACCTGGATCATGACACGGCCCGAGACCGCCCGGATGAGATCGGCCCTGCGGAGTGCATACCGGGACCCGCAGATATGAAGCTCAAGGACTTCGTTGAGAACCCCATCGCTGTCGAGCGCCTGGCACCGTGTCCGCTGGAGATATCCTGCTTTTTCCATCATACCCGACCACCTTTGTGTCGTAGTATGGCGTCAGCTCATGCGGTATATAACGGGTCAGCGTGCGCAGGGTGAAAGTGAACCGGCCGGATTTTTTTTTACCGGTTCCGGGTCTTCTGGTCCATGCAGGCATTGAGCACGTCTTCCATGAATGCAAGGGTGCCGTTGATGCCGGCCAGCGGGCGGGGGGCGAGGCGCACCGTCCCCCGCAGCGGGGGAATGATACCGGAAAAAGCCCGGTTGCGGCTCACCGATCGCTCGAACGAGGATCCAATCACAAGGTCCGGGACAGCACTCCCGATCATGGCCTTCACCTCTCCCAAGCTCCCGGCATATTCCGCGGTGCGGGACAGGGTGCCGTGGTTTCGAAGCCCGATGCAGCGGATCTCCGCATCGAGATACTGCTTGAGAGTGCCCGCCGCAAAATCCGCATAGGACGCTCCGGCAAAGATGGCAACCGAGGGGGGATCGAACCGCTGGAGGTACTTGTCACAGGCCCGGACAAGGCGTTCCTCCTGCCTCCCGATCTCAGAAAAAACGGGGCCGGCATCGGCAGCAGGGAAGATATCGGCAACACGGGAAAAGGTTGCCCGGGTCTGCTCAAAACCGAGCGTCCCGCCAAGGGTTTCCCCTACACCGCTGGAGAAATCGGCATTGGTGCCAACCGTATAACGGGCAGGCCGAAGAATATTTTCAAGAGTGTCATCGCACATGACCGTCCTGCACGGAACACTGGCAAGCCGGAGGAGACGGAGGATCTCCTGCACGTTTCCGCGGGAGAAGGGATCGAGCAGGCAGGCGCCGTCAATGTTCACACCCTCCGCCGCGGGATCCACCTGAGGTTTAAGAAGTTCAAGTGCCCGGGCATAACCGGACTCAACATCCCCCAGAAATCCCGGGCTGTCCACAAGAAGGACATCATACCCCGAGAGCATGGCTTTCACGTCCTCACCAAGGATGGCCGGCACGCAGGTGGTGATCACCGCTATCCGGTTCCCGGTCCCGGAGAGGCTTCCAATCACTTCCAAAAGCCGTTCCTCGGAACCGAAGATCACCTCATTTTCGAGGATGAAAGTGCCATGAATCGGGACATGAAGGAGGGTTGACGGGTAGTAGTAGCACCCGCTTGAGCCGTGGATGACAACCGACACCCCGGTACATCCCGCAAGGCAGGCGGCTGCGCCGGTCATGGCGCAGGGCCATAAGGGATTGTCGCATTCAGGCATGGAGGGTCCTCCTCCAGCAGTGGAGCATCCGCTTCACGCCCGCTGTGCCAACCGCCGGGTGGACCGGGAGGGGGCATGCACCAGGATCCGACCCCACCCGGATATGCAGGGCATCGGCTGCCTCCTGTGCTGCTAAAAAACTCACCGGGTCGGTGACCGGGCCGAAGAAGACCGCCCGGGATCTGCCAAGGTCGGCAAAGTCCGCGAGGATCTCGCCCTGGAGCGCTTGTTCGATCCCCATCGCACGGCTCCCGTCAACCCTGCAGGCGTCCGCAACGGATTTTAAAAACGTGAGTGTCCCTGATAGCCCATGGGGAAACGAGGAGATATACGGGGTCCCGAACCGGGCTTTCAAAAACTCTCCGACCGGCACAAGCGAGGGATCGCGGAGGATGTTGAGCTGTGCCCCCCCGAGCATCCCGATCTCATCAAAACGAAGGTTGTGGACAAACCGGATGCCGGCCGGAATCCCAAGCAGGGTCAGGAGCCGGAGAACCTCGGCAAAATTCTCTTCCACTTCGTACTCAAGGTTCATCTCCCCGATGATGTTCACGCTTCGGTCATGCTCGATGGGGGGGGCGATTCCTGCAAGGGAGATGAGGGCCTTATTCACGCCGTCATGAAACGTGCCGCCAAGGAACCCTGCCGTCGAGACCGGGATGACCGGCACCCCGTACTCCCTCGCGCAGACCGCCTCCACATCATCGCCGATGGTATCCACGATACAGGTGGAGAGGACAAAGACTGCCGATACGTCCCGTTCGCACACCGCGTGAATGGTCCTAAAAAGCGCATCCTCGCCGCCAAAGACGATATCGCTCTCGCCAAGAGCGCTGGAGACGAGATCCGGGATTACCGCGAGATCGTTGTCAAGACCGGTAGCATGGAGGAGGGAGAAGTTGTGATGAGCACAGCCCCGTGGACCATGGATGATACTCACCGCATCGCGTACGTGGGTGGTGACCGAGAGGGCACCGGTGAGGGTGCAGCCACCGGACCTAGATGAAAGAGTAGGCGAGGCTTTCAAGCTCATCGATCTCGAGAGGGCTGGGGATTGTCAGGCGGGTGTTCTCCATGATCCGGGCAGCAAGGGAACGGTAGCATGCTGCCTGGGCGGAGGCCGGTTCATACTCGATAACGGTCTTGCGGTTGAGCTCGGCGAGCTGCACCACGCGATCACGGGGGATGAACTCAACAAGGTTGCTGTTCACCCGCCGGGCAAACTCGGATACCAGTTCTTCTTCCCGGGGCTGTCCCTTGGCATTGCAGATGACACCGGCAAGCCGGCACTTGCTCTTGACCCGGGAGGAGAGCCGTTTTATTGCCTTGCAGATATTGTTTGCCGCATAGAGCGACATGAGTTCCCCTGAGGTGACGAGGTAGATCTCCTGCGCATACCCTTCCCGCATGGGCATGGCAAACCCGCCGCAGACCACGTCGCCGAGGACATCGTACACGATGACATCGCCGTTCAGGGCACCAAACTTCTCCAGCAGCTGGAAGGTGGCGATGATGCCCCGGCCGGCACAGCCGACACCGGGCTCAGGGCCCCCGGCCTCAACGCAACGGACTCCGTTGTAGCCTTTGAACTCGACATCCGCAAGGGTTACCGCAGCATCGCCACGGGTCCGGACCAGGTCCATAACGGTAGGGATGAACCGGCCCTGCATCAGCATCCGGGTGCTGTCCCTTTTTGGGTCGCAGCCGATCTGGAGGATGTCAAGACCCCGTTCCGAGAGGGCAGCGGAGAGGTTGGCCGAAGTGGTGGATTTCCCGATCCCGCCTTTCCCGTACAGGGCGATCTGCTTCATTGTCGTACTATGGGGCGGCTGTTTATATGAGATTTCCTGATGTTAGGGAAAATGAGGTTGAGTTGTAAACTACCACGCGGATGGAAGCAGCAGTCCGGCGAGGATTCCCCCGCCAGCGTCCGGATTATCCGGCATCCTCAATCCGGTGATAAAAAAAGTGGCAGGGGATGACTCCCCCGCCCTTTGTTCCCACTTTCGTTACTTTGCTTCCCCGTTCCCGATATGGTCGAGGACCCGGTCCCAGACCACGA
>DUHF01000023.1:868-3360 GCA_013331015.1 Methanoregula sp. | reverse complement strand
AGGAAAATGGTGCCGATAGGAAAGGATATATTTTCGTTCGGCTCAAGTTCATTGGTTCTTAGTTTTGTTTGCATTTTCGCTCAATTCAAACATCACTAAGAACACTCTTATGTGTTGTCAACTGGCAAAGTTGGGTTGCACACCGATCCCGAACTGTTGCGCAATCAGCAAGTCGGGGTCTTTGTAGATCTCCTCGAAGATTCGCATCAGCGTGCCTTCGGGAACGTTCTCGATGAGATACTGAATGGCCTGTTCCCGCTCCTCGTCACTGATGTGTGGCGGCATCCTCTCTCCCTCTCCGGATGAACCCCACCAGCACCCACACCTGCATTACAAGCGCCCCAAAAACGCCGACCGCCAGCCCGTAAAAGATTGCCATAGCAACCGGTTCGTGCCACTGCCGCCCGACCAGCCACACCAGCGTAGCGGTGATGAAAAGCCGGAACCCCCATTCTGCGGGATAAAGGCAGTCCCGCCATTTATATATGTCATCCATAGGAGGCATTTCGCAGTCTCAATGTAAAAAGGAGGGTGATTCGAGTTGATGTCGGGGCGGGTTCGTGCCGACTTGCTACCCCCGTCACATTCCCGACCTAACCATTTGTGTGGGGTATGTAGAGTTCCCGTGCCTTCCAATCACAACCTTAGCTAAACCTCATACCAACTATCCGGACTCATACCCGCCGGTGCTGTGCGCTCCACTGTGAATGGAACGGCATCAGAGGGCTTCAACTCGACAAAAAACCACTGGTTTTGAACGATGAGCAGATCGCCCGGGAGCGTGGGGTCATCTGCCTGGAACAACGGGATCTGTACCTGCCAGAAAACTGGTCTCCCGCCTCCCCCACCTCCGTCTATCGGATGCCACCGGGCCGCTCCCGTGTATGTCTGCATGGACTCCGCGGTTGAAACGGTTATAACAAACCGTTCCACATCAATATCAGCGCTATTCTGGGGGACCTTCACCATGATGGCAATGTATCGTATATGCTGACCGTCAGCACTTGCCTGCACCATAACCGGCTCGGCGATCTGAACGACGGCGCCGACCTGCTGCACCGCCAAGTAAACCGTCTGCTCCGTCTTCTGGGTCGTAAAAAAACTGGCACCGAGCGCCACGTACGCAAAGACGGAGGCTACGACAATAAAGGCAATGAAGACCATCGCTGCCTCCAGGCCGGTGAACGCCCTGTCGTCTAGTGCAAGTGGTCTCATTGCCACCCCTGTTCGACCGTGAAACGGTGCCGTCTCCCGGTTGCCCCTATCTACTGAATTGCCAGACGATTATTTGAACGTATGACATTTAATACGGGAAATGGCACAACCAGCCCAGCCTCGTTGGAGTCGACCCCGGCATCAGGTTCTTGTGGTTGAACCTCACAACCCTCCTATATGGAGATGCGTACCATCGGCAGATACTTGGTAGCACTCTCAATTGTCGGGGTTCTCCTGATCGCCGGCTGCACGTCGCAACTGCCGTCCGGTAACAATCAGACAACTGCGGAGGCCTACCCCCGCTCTCCACTTGAGATCGTGTCACCGATTCACTACCAGGGGATCCCGGTGAACGGGTCGGAAACGACAATCGCCAGGTTCACCCTCAACCTGACGGTTATCCCCGATACGACGGCATCGGACATCTCGGAACAGAGCCGGGACATCGACATCACAACGCTCTTCATTACCTATACGGATAGTCATGACATCTACATCCTTGAGCCTGGGGATTACTCCATTACCCGGTGGCACAACGGAGACGGCGATGATGCGCTAGAATTGGGTGAGGTTGTGGAACTGACCCTACCCCTCCAGCAGCCTATATCCGCAAACACCGATGTCTACGTCGAATTCTGGGTTCCCTATCGCGGAACGCTGACCCTTGCGTTCCGCACGCCAGACACGATAGAATCATCCAGGCGAGTAGTTGAGTTCACTGCTACGCCGTTTGTCCCGGATTGACGCAGGTACTGGAAGGGAGCAAAAGGTGAAAACATGTATCACCTCACCCCCACCCGCCCGTTCCACTCCCGGACCATTCTTGTATAGCACCCCTCGCAGACCTTCGTCTGCGCCTCCCGCGAGCGGTAGACAGCCTTCCCCGTCCCGCAGACGTCGCACCGGCCGAGGTCGACCTTCGTCCGGGAAAACGTCCGGTGGTCGAGAACCCCCGGGAGCGGCTGCGCCTTTCTGGGCCGTCTTGCCTTCTTCAGGCAGTCGTAGCAGAGATACTTCCCCCCGCCGCCCCGTTTCAACGACGAAGTCGGCCGCCGGCCGCAGACGTGGCAGGGCTCGTCCTTCTCCACCGGGAGGGGGATGTAGTCGGCGGGGTTGATGTTGGCAGCGTTGGCAGCATATGTACAGCAGGTGCTGCCAATGAGTGCAGCCATATTCGGGCCCGGATCTGTTTTTTCGCCCCGATGCAGGGGGTCCCCCGGTTCATGTACAGCAGTGCGGAAAACACAGGCACCCCGGTCATCATCCGGAACTTCATC
>DUHF01000023.1:0-789 GCA_013331015.1 Methanoregula sp. | reverse complement strand
TATGCTGCACATCTGCTGCACTGCTGCCATCATCGGGGTCGTCGTCCAGCCAGACGGAGGCGCCCCCGCCCCAGGCCCGGTAGACTTCCCCATCAAACGTGAAGTACTGCTCCCGGCGGCGAACCGTGACCCCGCACCCGCCGTCCTCCGTCACGGTGGCATCGTAGAGGCTGATCGCCGGACACTTCTCCAGGAGGCCGGAGTAGGGTGTCCCCCGGCTGACGTAGCCATTGAGAAGCCGCCGGGTCTGGTAGTAAGAGAGACCGAGAGCGCTCTGGAGCTGCCGGATGGTGAAGACCTCGACTCCCATCCCGGCGACCGTCGCGAGCGCCGCCGCCTCGTTCTTCGTCAGTTTGGTCTCCTGACCCCCGGCCGTCCCGGAGAGGGCGGCGTAGAGTTTGGCCGCCGCCGTGAAGTCTTCCGGCCGGGCGATCACCGCCCCGTCATCGTCGCGGTCTCGCTGGAGGGAGAAGAGCCGGGCCCGGCACTTGATCAGGTCAAAGAGCATGCCGGGGTTCCGGCGGTTCTGGGTGGTGGAGGACTGGATCCGCCGGGCAAACGGGATCCGGACGGAGAGGACTTCGGCTTTGACGGCCTCCCAGATCGCCCGGCAGGTGAGGATATCGTCCTTCGCCGTATTCCGGCCGGCCGCCTCGGCCTCCTTCATGTACTCAAAGACCCTTTTGTCCTGGTCGACGGAGTCGTCGATCCAGACCGTGAGCATCCGGTTCATCACCTGGTCGTCGCCGATGTCCTCGACTTTCGCGAGCCACCAGACGCACCGGGCCG
>DUHF01000291.1 GCA_013331015.1 Methanoregula sp. | reverse complement strand
CGGTTGGACCCGCCCGACAAAGCGAGCGACCGTCCGCTGATGCGTCCGGTAACCGTCGCTTTGTCCTCCCCCCCTGCCCTGAAACCGACCTCCGTTCCTATCGCAATGACTGCCCGTCCCTTTCAAGGGCGGGAGGAGCGAAGCGGGCGGCGGGTCCGGGGCCCAGCGGCCCGAGCGAGCACCGCGACAGGGGCGCGAAGGTAAGGAGCCGCATCAGCGGCGAGTCCGAGCCCCCTGTGCGTCGTGCAAGCGAGTCACTGAGCGTCTACGTTTTCGCATCAACAGCGACGAACACGATGCGCAGCATGGTGTGAAGAGCGGGCCGGGGCAGCCGCTGGCGCCGGAGCTCGCGACAAGCCAAGGGCGTCATCCTACCAACAAGGCAATCCGGAAAACAGTGAGGTGATGTGAGCGGAACGGGCGCGAGCCCGTGGAGACGAACATGACCGAGCGTCACCGGCATGACCCGACAAGAGCAACAACCAGAAAAAGGAGAAGAACATTAATTCAGTACAATAATTCTCGATAAGGAAATTATCCCATGACCTCCCAGCCTGAAGTGATAAGTCCCTTATATGACGGCATTCGGCTTATTATCCAGGGTGCCCGAAAAGGCGCGTACACAGCGGTCAATTATGCGATGGTCAGGGCATACTGGCACATCGGTCAGTTGATTGTCGAGGATGAACAAAAAGGGGAGAAGCGGGCAAAATATGGAGCGAATCTGCTCGATGAAGTAGGGCAGAAACTGACTGATGAGTTTGGGAGAGGTTTCTCTTCTACGAATCTGAAGAACTTCCGGAAGTTCTTTTTGGCATTTCCTGATGGTTTTTATGACGGCGATATTCCGGTTGCCCGAAAAGGGTACACAGTGTGTGCCGAATTGAGCTGGTCCCATTACCGGCTCCTGATGCGGGTAGAGGATCCTGCCGCCCGGGGATATTACCTCGGCGAAGCAATAAGCCAGAACTGGAGCGTCCGGGCCCTTGAGCGTCAGATTGATTCCCTCTATTTCGAACGACTGCTTGCGAGCCGCGACCGGGAAGCGGTAGTGACCGAAGCAAAGGAAGTGACCCGGCCGCTTGCCAAACGCCCGGAGGAATTCATAAGGGACCCATATGTCCTGGAGTTCCTGCAAATCCCCTTGTCCTCTTCATACCTGGAACGGGATCTTGAGCAGGCACTTATCGATAAGCTTCAGCAGTTCCTCCTGGAGCTGGGAAAAGGATTCTCATTTGTGTCCCGCCAGTTCAGGATCAGCACCGAAACTTCGGAGTTTTATATCGACCTTGTCTTCTACCACTTCATCCTGAAGTGTTTTGTGCTCATCGATCTCAAAACCGGGAAGCTGACCCATCAGGACATCGGGCAGATGGATATGTATGTGCGGTTGTTTGAAGACCGGATAAAAACGGAAGGAGACAACCCGACAATCGGCATTATTCTCTGCACAGAAAAAGATGAAACCGTGGTCCGGTATTCAGCGCTGAATGACAACAGCCAGCTCTTTGCATCGCGGTATAAACTCTATCTCCCGAGTGAACAGGAACTTATCGAAGAGATTGAACGGGAGAAGGAAATAATGCGAAGACAGGAAAAGAAGAGCTCCCGGAAATCCGCACCATCGCGATCAAAATCGAAGTGATTCTGGTTTATTCTCCTGCACATGCCCGTTACATAAACTACTACACCGTTATAATGGGCAAACGGGATAATCCCCGCAATCTGTCCTTCTTTCTCCGGGTCCTGTACATGCCGGTTACATGCGAAGATCGCCGACCGCGTCGCACACGTCGCACGACTGCGCCGTGCTCGCACCGCTCCGCGACCGGCTCCACAATTTGATCGATTTTTCCCTATTCGACCATAATGGATTTAATGTTATAATATCAAGTGAATTGAAACAACTCGGAAACGGAGTGACCAATGTTAACGAAAACCATTCAGTTATTCACCGAGAAGGAAGAAGAGTTTGCCAACCTCCTCATCGAGATTGGCACAAAGAGAACGATCGCAAAGGCGCTGGTGTTCCTTGCAAATACCAAGGAAGCAACATCCCGGGATCTCGAACGCGGGACCGACCTGCGCCAGCCGGAAGTCAGCACAGCGATCAAATACCTGGAGAAACAGGGTTGGATTAAAAGCTGGAAAACACCCTCTGATAAAAAAGGCCGCCCGGTCTGGAACTACGCACTGGCAGTACCGGTCCCGGAGATCATGACCAGCATTGAGAAGCAGAAAAAGACTGAGGCTAACAATCAGCTCGCTCTCATCCGAAAGATGCGAAGTTACATCTGATTGGACTTAGGGGAAATTCCTGTTTTTCGTCCGATCCCTCATATTTCCCCTATTTTTTGAAACCTCCGTCGGAAAAATCGACCTTCATAATCGCGTTCCGGTGGCCTTTTCGGGACCCGGATGGGGTAAAATATGTGGCAAAAACCGGCACGATTTAAGGGCCTTTGGTGGCGTTTATACGAGATGCAATTCTGCCTTATTTTGGCAAACGGGGCAAGTATAGGGCATATTCTCCACAGGAACTGAAAGGGTGGGTTTTACGGGGTTTTCCGGGATCGGTCCGGAGATACGAGCAGGAAACGGAGCCCGTATAGGGCTTATTTTTGATAGAGACGGGGCATCGTCCCGTAAGCCCTCAAGGAAAAGGAAAAAAGGATGGATTTATTCCCTCTTGCCGAGGGTGTGGTCAAGCGCGAAGAGGTGCCCCGGCCGGTCGCCGACAATACTGATCTGGCTGATAATATCACGTGCATCCATCTCTTCCCCGACTTGTTCCTTCACAAACCATCGGAGTATCTCAAACGTTGCATGGTCTTTTTCCCTGATAGCAAGGTCAACAAGAGCATGAATCATGCCGGTGACCTTCTGCTCGTGGGCAGAAACTTCCTCGAACACCTTGCCACAGGAAGTCCATTTTGCCTTGGGGTCTTCAATGTCAAGGAGCGTGACCTTCCCCCCGCGGGCAATGATATAATCATAGATTTTCACGGCATGGCTCTGCTCTTCCTTTGCCTGGATGCGCATCCATTTTGCGAAACCTTTCATGCTCACGGTCTTGAAATATGACGACATCGCAAGGTAAAGATACACCGAGTACATCTCGCGGTTGACCTGCTTGTTCAGGGCATGTTCCAGGGATTTCGAAAGCATATGCTACCCCGGTTCTACCGTTGGCTTTGTCGCTGATAATGCTTTCAGTAAAGGAAACTTCGAAGGATTATCATAAAATGGTGGCGGGTTTTCTGCATTTTCCTCCGCATGTTTGGTTTTTCGTCAGGATCCTCACTCCTTTTGGCATGTGTTGAAACCGACCTAACATGAGAATGGTGTAATGCAGACGCAACCGGTAACGGAAACGCTCTGCAATGGAGACAACCCCATGAATATACTTTCAAACGAAGCCTTCGGGTCACGGAGTTCCATCCGGAGCCTGAAGGCGACTGTGACCGGCGCCCGCACTGCACCGGGATACAGCACACAACGCCACGTATCAGACATGCAGGAAAACAGGTCGGGAGGTGAGCCAGGGAATCCCCTGCCGTGTCATTAGACGATGATAGCCATAGGATTAACCTCGACGCAGGTACCGGCAGCCACACGCCGGATACAAGCGCACCAGATTCACTCACACTTTTCGACAAGGTATCCTTTTTTTTAAAGTCGTTCTTCATTCGAACCGTAATGCCTGGTGGAGAGCGGACAGATATGTCTGCAGCCTATCCCAGGATCCCCGCCATACCCGTGAGCAGGCCGTTTTCGGGAATGAGAAAGAATCCGAACCATTCTCGGCCATGGACTATGTGTCCCGAACAACTCATTTTAATATTGGTTACCATGAAGTACCAGACAATTGGAATTATCCTGCTTGCAGCACTCGTGCTCATTGTCGGTGCATATGCGCATACGTTAAGCTCTGCACCGGCACCAGAACAGACTCCTGACCTGGCACCGGCCAACCCGGCCGCACCTTCAGATCTAATCGTGATATCCGAACGCGGGATTCCAGTCGAGATCGGGATAGACGATATTGCGGCGTACCACGCGAAGATGGAAGCAGAAGAAGACGGGACACCGGTGCCGGAACAACCGGAGATCGACCCCTGCTGTGCCTGGATGTACCGCTCCCTCTTTGCAGGTATCCATGCACTCTGGGGTGACGACATCCCCGATCGTTCTGATATCAGCGTTGCCAGTTACCTCCCGTCCTGCGGGGCGCTCCACACCGGCTGGTATGTCACCGGGACCGGGCCGGGAATGGATACTGCATCTGCCGGTCGGTTCATCCTCCTCAAACCGGACGGAACAGAACTTACCGACACTTCGCACGAAGCCCGCAGCAAAATCGCAAAGAACCGCAATGCCGACAGCTACCGGATTGTCATCACCCGCATCTCAACCGAAGAGTCTGCAACCGTGTCCCTCAAAAATGAGGTCTTCCCCAACCGGTTCTTCGAACTGTTCAAAAAATTCAAAACAGACCCTGCCGTGACCAAGGAAGAGGTTTCAGCATTCAAAGCAGCAAGAACTGCGTTCCGGGACAACCTTGTCGAAAAACCGGATGAGGAACTGTTTATCATACGGCAGTCATCTGCAAGGGACATACCATCCGGTGCAGGCCCTTGAATTCCTTTTTTTCCATACGCAAGCCCCGCGACGATGCGGGTCAGGCCGTATCATCAACCCGTGCTGTTAAGAGGCAGCACGGACAAATCTATGAAGTATCATACGGGAACGATCGGGCATTCCGGCCTTTCCTCCGTAATACACAGGACGAAGTCCCATGACAGGCAATGAGTTTTTTTCCGGTGAGATACAAATCGAGCCGATCGGCATTGTGAAAAACGACGTTGAACAGCCCCCGCTTGTTGCAAAGGAGGACGGGCTGCACCTGAATGCGGCCTGCGGCTCCCCGGTTGAACAGATGGGAGAACGGTTACGGATATCGGAGATTGTCCTTGCCAGCCATCTTTCCGGGCTCCTCGAAGGGATCGATGAATACTCCCACCTCGTTATCCTGTACTGGGGCCATGCCGTGCCACCCCACGACCGCTCTCTTGTCAAAACGCACCCGGCAGGCCTTGTGAAATATCCCAAACAGGGGATCTATGCCACATGCAGCCCCGCACGCCCGAACCCCATCCTGATGAAGGTTGTGCGGCTGGTTAAGCGTGACGGGACGCACCTCTTTGTAGAGGGACTGGATGCTATCGACCAGAGCCCGGTGCTCGACATTAAGCCGTACGTTGCCGACATGTACCCGCAGGAGGACGTCCGCATTCCGGCGTGGATGGCAGACATCATGAAAGAATTTCATGGGCCGTGAGAGAATAACCTTGTTTTTCCTGCACGGCAGAGATTAAGGCCGGAGCAGAATTGTTTTTCCGAACGGGAACGCCGATATCCCGCATTAGGTTTTCTGGTTTTCCCGAATGACATTCGGCCGTCCTTGATTATCACCAAAACTGATATTTTTGCTGGTATTTCTATGAATCCGGATACCAGACGCAATAATTCATTCAAACGCCTCCTCTCCTTTACCGGACAGCGCAGGTGGCTCCTCTCCGCATCGGTTCTTCTTGCTGCCATCGGGACGATCCTCGGGTTCATCCCGTTTGTCATCATCTACCTGATCATTTCAGCACTGCTCGTTCCTCCGGTTGATGGACCGTATATCTGGTCCCTTGCCGTTATCGTCCTCATTGTAGCGCTTTGCAGGGTTATCTGCATGTACTTCTCTGCCGTCCTCTCCCACATTGCAGCATTTGACATCCTTTTTGGGATCAAGCACGAAATGATCCAGAAAGTGGGGACGCTCCCGCTCGGGTTCCTCAACAAACGGACGAGCGGAGCAGTCAGGAAGATCATCACCGAGGACGTTGACAGGATTGAACTTTTTATTGCTCACCACTTTCCGGACACGGTCAGCGGTCTCCTCCTGCCGGTACTGGCAGTTGCATACATGTTCACAATCGACTGGAGGATGGCACTTGTCGCGCTCATCCCCCTCCCGCTCGCCATCATCTCCATGTCCATTCTCTGGAGAGAGACAGAATCACGGTCAATGAAAGCATATTACGATGCGCTCGAACGGATGAACGGGACGATTGTGGAATATGTCAGGGGCATGCCGGTCGTCAAGGTCTTCAACCAGACTGCCCGCTCATTCTCACAGCTTGCTGAATCTGTCTTCTCGTACCGGGATTTTGTCAATGCCTGGACACGGGAGATTGCCCCCTCGTATTCAGCGTTCTGCGTCTGCGTCAACCTGCCACTCCTCTTCATCCTGCCGGCTGGTATCTGGTTCCTCCTTGACGGATCGCTCTCAATCCCCCAGCTCGTCTTGTTCCTGATCCTCGGGACCGGGTATACCTCGTTCATGATGAAAATGGCGATGTTCTCCGGCATCTGGAAGCAGATTACGGAAGGCATTTTGCGGATTGATGAGATCCTCAATCAGCCCGATCTCCCGGTTGCCGGAAAAACCCGGCTTCCAGAAGACCACACCATCGCGTTCTCGCACGTTACCTTCTCGTACGGCACCCGGCAGACGATTTCAGATATCTCCTTTACTGCACCGGAAGGTTCCATCACGGCACTGGTCGGCCCCTCTGGTTCCGGAAAGAGCACGCTTGCCCAGCTTATCCCCCGCTTCTGGGATGCCGGTGAAGGTTCCATCACGATAGGCGGCGTAGATGTGAAAGAGATTTCACCCGAAGTACTTATGGGCATGGTCGCGTTCGTCTTCCAGGACGCCTTCCTCTTCCACGAGACTATCGAGGAGAATATAAGAATGGGCCGGGCGGACCGGTCCTTTGATGACGTGGTTGCCGTCGCAATGGCTGCACAGGCCCATGAGTTCATCATGGCCCTCCCGCAGGGCTACCAGACCGTGATCGGGAGCGAGGGGACTTACCTCTCGGGCGGCGAACAGCAGAGGATCGTGCTTGCACGGGCCATCTTCAAAAACGCCCCCATCATAATACTCGATGAAGCAACCGCGTTTGCCGACCCGGAGAATGAGTACCGCATCCAGCAGGCAATCGATGCCCTTCTCAAAGGCCGGACAGTCATCATGATCGCCCACCGCCTCTCGACCATCGCCCGCGCCGACCAGATCGTTGTTCTTGAGAACGGGCGCATCCGTGAGTCGGGCCGGCACGAATCGCTCATTTTGGCCGACGGACTCTATTCCCGCATGTGGCAGTCGCATGTGAAGGCGCGGAGCTGGCGGTTTGCCACTGGGGGTGCGGCATGAAAGCGGCAATGGATGTGATTACCGGGGGCCGATTCGAATTACTATACAGGCCGATTCTCCTCCATGTTGTCTATGACTTCCTCAGGGGGGCACCATATGGTTTCCTGATCCTCATTCTCTGGAATATCTTCTCTCCGGCTGTCGATACCTCGAAGATAACCCTTCTCATTGCGGGCATGGTCGTCACGTACGCTGTCCAGTATATTTTCGGGCTGACTGCGCTCACCGCGGTCTTTGAATCAGGTTATTCGCTCTGTTCCGAGGCGCGGCTGAACCTGGGCGAGCACCTGCGAAAACTGCCGATGGGCTTCTTCAAAGGGCGCGATTCCGGCGATATCACGGCACTGATGCTCGCTGATATGGCAATGGTAGAGCAGCTCTTCACCCATATCATCGGCGATGTTGTTGCTGCTTTCACGATACCGGCCGTCCTTGCGCTCTTCCTGTTTGTGCTTGACTGGAGGCTTGCTGCAGTTGCCGTCATGACCGTGCTCGTCTCCTTGCCATTCCTCTGGCTCTCCCAGGTCCTGATCCGGCGGTTCGGTACTGTTTTGCAGGACGCCCGGATCGAGGCCGGTTCCCGGCTCCTCGAATACCTGCAGGGGATCCGGTACCTCAAGGCATACAACCTGACCGGTAAGCGTTTCAGGACACTGGAATCCTCGCTTGAAAACCTGCACCGTGCTGCGATCCGTATCGAAGTCTTCCCTGGCGCCATCAGTTCCTGCTACATGTCCGTGCTCGGGATCGGATATGTGGTCCTGGTCCTTGCCGCAACATATTGCTATCTTGGAGGAACGCTTTCGGTCCCGGTCTACCTGGTATTTCTCGTATTGGGATACCAGTTCTACCAGCCGCTGATGCAGGCAGTCCTGTCCGTCATGGAAGCACGGTTCATGAACCTTGCAGCAGAGCGGATGAAGGAAGTCATGGA